>CAXYZP010000165.1:0-4396 GCA_964293175.1 uncultured Sphaerochaeta sp. | reverse complement strand
TACCTCTTGGTTCCCCTTTACCGTCGGAGGCTCCGAGAAGTCACCCCTTTCTACAGAGAGCATCAGACGCTCCAGCTCCTTGATAGGCCTGGTTATCCACTCTGATACATACCTTGCCAAGAATATGGTGATGATGATGCAGAGGATGAGGATAAGAGCCATGACGATGGTGAATTGGTTGAGCCCACTCATCAATTCATCCATAAACGCAACTCCTACAATTCTCCACCGTGCATTGTTGACCGTATCGATGATGACTAGGCGCTCTCTTCCTTCGAAGGTGTTTATGAAGGAGCCGAATATGTGCTGCTTTACAGCATCAATGTCCTCATTGAAGATATTGGAATTTATGAGCTGTTGCAGTGGGTGGTAGACAATCTTATTGTTGTTGTCGATAAAGTAGACATAGCCTGAAGATCCCAACTTGGCATTCTTTGCAAGCTCGCTTACAGCGGAAAAGTTCATGTCGATGATCAAAAGTCCTTGTGCCATCTCACCGTTTTTTTTAGCATAGCGTATCTGTTGGCTATAGGTGATGACCCAGGGGTAGGCGCTGGTGCTGAGTTGTTGTACATGGGGCCCGGTGAAATAAAAGTTTCCGACGCCCCCCATAGCTCGGGTAAACCACGTCTGGGCAGTAATTTCCTCGGGAGCCCTGAAAGGGGCCTCGCTGGTGGAAAGGACTGCATTACCTTCAAGGTCGAAGAGAACCAGAGCGACTATATCCTGCCTACTGGCCAAAATGGTCTTGAGCTTGTCCTCAACCTCTTCCCTTCCAAATACATTGATCTGTTTGGCAAGATCCTTTGCATACCCCGATATGTTGACGATGTCGTTGATGTAATAGTTGAGGTTGGAGTTTATCTGTCGAACTATCTCCCGTGTCGATACGGTGGCATTGTCTTTGACCGTAGAGGAGAACTCGGAAAAAAGGATTGCAGAGATTATTAGGGTGAAGGAGATCGAGACCACAGCAATGGCTATGGTCACGATGGTCTTGATGCTTAGATTTTGTGTTTTTCTTGTCATACGCTATCTATTTGCCTGACGGTACTGGGACGGGGATACCCCTTCATGCCGCTTGAAGCAGAAACTGAAGTAGTTAGGCTCGGTAAAACCGATCGCCTGTGCTATCTCATAGGTCTTTCCCTCTGATTTTACTAACAGCTCCTTTGCACGGTCCATGCGTATGGTAGTCAGGTATTGTACAAAGGAGATACCCATCTCACGCTTGAAGGTAGAACTGAAGTAGGAAGGGCTTACCCCGATCATTTCACACACCTGATCGAGCCCAAAACCTGCTTCAGTAAAGTGTTTGGCTATAAGGGACTTTGCATCTTGCACGAATTGTATGTGGGAATTTTCCCGCTGTCCGCTGATAGCAGTGCGAATAGCAAGGGCCACTTTGGTTAGCCAACGCCGGGATTTTCCCAAGGTGTTCAAGCTTCCCAATTCTGCAAAAAAAGAACGGGAATCCTCATCACTGCCGAGTTGGAAGAGATTGTAGTCATAATTTTCTGCCAGTGTATTCAAGGAAGAGCTCAGTTCGAGAAGTAAGGCTTGTAACCCTTCAAAGGGAAGGGATGCGGCCTTCTCCCCAAAGAGGTTGTGCACACTCTGCACTACCTGCTCTTCTGTTCCAAGTTTCACCGATATGATTACATTGCTGAGAAGTTCCTGCAGATGGGCTTTATCCTCCTGCATATCAGGCTTTTCCAAGTCACTGATGATCAGGATGTTCTGTTCTGGGTAGAAGGAGCTGTAGTTCAGAGCTTCTAGGGCCTGTCTGTAGGATTGTGCTATAGCAGATGGAACATGAACTAGATTTCCGACTCCGATCACGATGGAGAAAGGAAAGTATTTTTCCAGATAGGCCTGCAGTTGCTCCACTTTTCGGAAGGTCTGTTTACGGAACAGCGAGTCGTACTGTACTTCTCCATGGCTGCTTGCCGTGAAGATGATGACTATCTGGTTTTCGAATTGAAAGACAATATCATTTCCTTCCTTTTGCAACACCTCCAGAGCTACCTCTAGGATGGCCATTGCCTCCAAAGGATCGTCCTGTTTGTCATGGTCAGTCTCAAATGTTGCAACAATGAACTCATCCCCCTCAAGGTTGAAGCCATAGTCCTTTGCCTTGGCGATGAGGCTTGTGTTGGGTATCTGGTGCACAGGGGTAAGCAGAGAGACCAGAAACTTCTCCCTGATGAGGGGAAGGGCCTGATTGTAGACATCCTGTAATCGACTCTGGTCCTGCATCCTGATGATATCCTCATCCAAACGTTTTGCTGTGCGTTCAAGCAGGTTGCAGATATCCTCACCTGTGACCGGTTTGAGTACATACTCGCTGACATCGTAGCGGATAGCTTGCTGGGCATAGGTGAATTCGTCATAGCCACTGATAATGATAATGGTGACAGGAGGATGAGATTTACGAATTTCCTTGATAAGTTCCATGCCATCGAGGTAGGGCATCTTTATGTCGGTAATGACCACATCGGGGTGAAGCTCCTCGATCATTTCGAGGGCTTCTATGCCGTTTTCGGCTTCTCCCACTACTGTGAAGTTATAGCGCTCCCAAGGGGTACGGTTACGTATTCCCTCCCTTACAGCGCTTTCATCATCCACTAGCAAAATTGTATAGGCCATAGGTGATATGGTAATCTGAAATGGAGGAGGGCGCAAGCAGATTAGCTAGTACACCAGTGCTCGAACATAACTTTTGTAGAGCGGTTCATCTCCTCCATAAAAGAGCTGGTATGCTTTTTGAAGTAGTAGTGGTCAGCAATGCTTCCTGTATTGTTAAAAGGAAGAATTTTCGAATCTCTTCTTTGTTGCTCGTGTTCAGAAAAAGCATGCTGTAACTGCTCTATAGTAGGACTCTCATAGCGATCTTGCATAAAGACAGCTTCTTGAGGGCATCGTGGAGTCTGCTTACCCGTTGACTCTGTTTTTGGATTACCGAATATCAACATACAGGCCGGTACGGTATACTGGTCCAGTTCTAGGAGGTCTCTTAGACTTTCAAAGTTTTCGATGACATCTCCGATATAGCAAGATCCAATGCCTTGCGATTCGTCAGCCACTACGGCATTCTGTGCTGCAATGATGGCATCCTGCATACAGAGGTGCAGATCTCCAAGACCTGGGTCCCTCCAGGATGCAAGGCCCTCTTTCTCGCCTTTTTCCCTAGACCCTCCGTCAGTGAAGTAGGTCACCCACTTCTGCATATCAGCAAGGAAGACCCATACCAAAGGTGCTTTTGCTATCATGGGCTGGTTATCACACAGCTTGGCTAGCTGTTCTTTTTTCTGTTGGTCGTGCACTTCAACAACTGAGTATAAGGCCATATTCCCTGCAGTGGGGGCCCTGAGGGTTGCTTCCTTGATGAGGGAGACCTGTTCATCTGTCAGCGCTTTGTCGCTAAATGCGCGAACAGAACGCCTTTTTTGTAATAGTTGTAATGTTTCATTCATAGCGAGAGTATAGCAACAGCTTTGGCTAAATGCAAAGAGGCAATATACAAATAAGAATTTTTGCTCTATCATTGAGGGTATGAAAAGTGTAAAGGCATATCGTTACCGATGGCTCATCCTACTCTCTCTAATGACTCTGATACTCTCTGTCGGGTTGCAGTGGATGAACATGGCCCCGGTCGGTAGGGTTGCAAACCTCTATTACCAAGATCAAGTTTCTACCAGGTTTTCTAATCCGGTTGAGTTGCTCTCCCTTGCCTATCTGGTCATTTTTGTCATAGCCAGCATACCCGCTTCCTACATGATACACCGTCTGGGGATAGTGGTAAGCATCCGTATAGCTTCAGGCATGATCCTTTTTGGCTCTTTAGGCAAATGGATCTATCTTGCAAATTTCCCGGTAGTTCTCTTTTGCCAGATACTTCTTGCTTTGGCCCAAGCTTTGGTACTCAATAGCATTACAGAGATAGTATCGCGTTGGTTTCCTATACGTGAACGGGGAATGGCTGTTGGTATGGCTTCAGCAGCACAATATTTTTCCCTAGGCATTGTCATGTTTCTTTCTCCCCTCATGGTGGCTACCAAAGCGGGAGAGCCTAACTATGGTAGTGGATTTGAAGGGATGATGGGCACCTATGCGATCATTTGTTCGGTCTTTGCTCTAGTAGCAGTTTTTTTCATACGGGAAAATCCTCCCACTCCCTCTTCTATCTTGGAAAAGGAAGCGGATGTCTCATTTCTCAAGTCCTTCAAGGCTATCAATAAGATATCCTCATTACGGGGCCTTATGATCATATTTTCTGTAGGTTGGGGTGTATTGATAACCCTCTTGGTAAAGATTGATGTCATAAGTGAACTGTTGGGATTTCCCGATTCTGACGGAAGACTGGGGATAGTCCTGATAGTTGGTGGTGTGGTAG
>CAXYZP010000164.1:0-4404 GCA_964293175.1 uncultured Sphaerochaeta sp. | reverse complement strand
AGACCAGTATCTAGGAGTTTTGCAAGTAAAGGAAACATAGCTTCTGACCACTTACTCCAACCAAGATAGGGGTTTTTATTTGAAAAAACTAAAACTCGAGGACCTATACTGATTTGAATGTTGTCATAATCTTTCAAAGTAATGGTATGTGTTGGGACAAAGCATAAGTTAGGATCCTGGTTTCTTACTTGAATCGGCAATTGTAGGATTGGTAAAGGGTCTGTTTTTAAAATTACTTCCTTAAGAGCAAATGTGAAAGCACCCACAAGTAGTTCTTCTTGTATTTTTGAGGCAAAGCGAATCTCAAATACAGCTTCATCAATAGGGCTATTGATACTCTTTGGTACCTTATTCATCTAGCTTTCCTCCTAAAAATAGTAAAAATCTCACTAAAAACTATCCCACTAACAATATACCATATTTCAGAGGGTGTACAACATGTGTTAAATATCATCTTTCTAAATACTATTTACAATATCTGATTTCATGCTTTTACTCTTAAGAGCAAGTGTAGGAATGATTGCTTCAACATAGATAACGCTGTCTGGGTTTCCAGTTGGTTTCGGTTACATAGGTTTTGAACAATTTGAATAACTTCAGACAGTCTTAGCCGCTTCTCTCATCCTTTGTGCGCTTAGCTGGAGGGTAAGAAGTGTATTGCTTGAAAGTTTTTTATGATCCCACTCTTCAAGGGGATTTCCGTTAGGAGCATTTTCTTTGTGACGGATTATGAACATGCAGAATTTCGTGTACAGACTGGAGCTGTCCGCTGCATTGGCATATTCCAAAACCCTTGCTTCTTGGAAAGCTTTAGAGTCCAGATCCAGACTTTTTGCGATATCCTGGGCATCAATTTGCAGTTGCTCGCAGACCTCTTCATCCTTGAGGCAAGCGCATAGGAAGGCGTAGTTTTCCAACAGGATGGGTTTGAACAGATCCAGTTGCAACTGGGGAAGGCTTGTTCCCATGTAGACATCCAAGATGCTGTTTCTGGTGGAGCACGTTTGGGATATCTCGGTAGCAATTTCTGAAAGCAAGTCGCTGTATCTGGCAATGGCCTTTTCTTTGTGCATGGGTAACCTCTCTATCTACAAGATAGTATAAGAGCGACCAGACGGCAATAAAAGATGATGAGCGATAGCTCTTCACCGTTTCTCCTATTCAGTATATCCTACTGCACATGAATGACCGTACCCACATCGTAGCACGCTTGCAAATCATCACAGCCATGGTGGCCTTCGGCACCATCGGGGTATTTGTCAGGTTCATACCTTTGGCATCGTCTGAAATAGCATTATGGCGAGGTGTCATTGCCTTTTTGGTTCTTTCCGTATTCATGCTGGCAAGCGGACGGCTGTCCGGCCTGTCGAAATACAGGAACAAGCTGGGCAAGCTGTTCTTTGCAGGTGCGGCTATGGGGTTCAACTGGATCTTGTTGTTTGAAGCCTACAGGTTCACCAGTGTGGCGCTAGCGACACTGAGCTACTACTTTGCCCCGACCATTATGGTCATCGGTAGTTTCGTTGTCTTTCGGGAACAACTCACGCGCAAGCAGATTATCTGTTTTATGGTCTCTACCGCAGGCATAGTCCTGATAATCGGAGTATCAGGAGGAGGGTCGAACGACCTTATCGGTATCCTCTTTGGCCTTGGAGCGGCAGTGCTCTATGCCTTGGTTATCCTGACCAACAAGGCAACAGGGGAGATCGACGGGCTGACCAGGACATGGATCCAATTTGCTGCCGCCATTATCGTGCTGCTTCCGTATACCTACCTGGTTGGTGGGTTCCATGTTTTGGAGCTAGAACGAACAGGCTTGATAAGCCTCCTGATCTTGGGAGTAGTACACACAGGCATCATGTATTACCTCTATTTCTCCGCTCTGGCCCATCTGAAGGGCCAGCAGGTGGCAATCCTAAGCTATATCGACCCCATAGTTGCTGTAGTGCTCTCTGTGGCGCTTCTGCATGAGACTATCACCATGTTACAGCTTGCAGGCGGGCTGTTGATCTTAGGGGCAACCTTGATCAATGAGTTGAAACGAAAGACTCTGACAACAAAAGGTGAGATGTGAATTCTCAGAGGTCATGGAGAGAATATCAATTCAAAACAACACCAAAAGATATATCTTGAAAAGTGAAGCATTTTGACCTTCAGTCACCCTCTTACGTATTTTGAACCAATTCTGCTTCGCCCCTCGTTGAATAAATCCTTGCAATGACCGATACTATGTACCTATAGAATATGAATATACAAACCTATACCCAGGAGGTGGTAAACCTCCATACACATAGTTACTATTGTGGCCACGGATTTGGTGAAGTCGCCGAATATGCACAAGAAGGCGTAAAGCAGGGCCTAGAACTGCTTGGCATGAGCGAACACTGTCCTGTTCCCGACAACCGTTGGGAGAAAAGCCGTATGTCCTACTCGATGCTGGATTCTTACAACAAGGATTGTCTCGCTGTCAAAGCGGAATATGCTGGAAAGCTTGAGATCCTTCGGGGCTTCGAATGTGATTACCTGCCACAGTACAAATCCTATTTTGAGGATTTGCAAGAGAGGTGTGACTATCTCTTCTTTGCCGTACATGATCTCTCTTTAAGTATCCACGACGAGTACTCCATATTTTGGAATCCCATAACAAAGGAAGATCTCTTTACGTACACCAAGCTCTATCTTGAAGGCATCGAAAGCGGTCTTTTCCTCTTTGGTGCTCACCCAGATGTGTTTTGTCACTCCTACCGGGGTTGGGACGAAGAGACCATAGCCTGCTCGAAGGCCATCATAGAGTGTGCAGTGGACAATGACGTTGCCCTTGAGATCAACGGCAACGGAATGCGTAAGGGGCTTGTCAAAACCTCCTACGGGAAGCGGTATGCCTATCCCCACCACGAGTTTTGGAAGCTTGCTGCTCAGTATCCTCTCAAGGTGCTCTGCAATAGTGATGCCCATAAGCCTTCTTATGTGAATAACATCATTGATAGCTGTCTCACCTTTGCAAAGGACTGTGGTATTACCTACTCATCCTTTCAGGTTGAGAAGGGGCAAAGAGAGCATATGCTCTCCACGCTTTCTCTTGTTGGCTCTAAACATAAGGGCCTTGAGAAGAGGGGTGCGGTTTCACGCTAGAGCCCGAAATTCTCATTCTCTTCAGTCTGATGGTACTCAAACCAGGAAAAATCTGCATGCGCATTATGTGATTTGAAATCTTCACAAGCCATGCCTACAAAGGTGCCGGTAAATTCTCCGAAATTACTGAATTCGTCGGACAGCTCTGAGAGGTCAAAAGTCATCTGTACCCTATTGCTGTACATCTCTTCAGAGAGGGAGAGGCCGTCCTCCAATTCCCAGACAAAACTCAGATCCCGATTTCTTATGATCATCCCTAACCTGACAGAAGTATCCTTAGGTAAAGTTCCACAGAACATTTCCTTGCGCACTCCATTGGTAAGGACCGTAAGCATAAGAATCGGCAGTTCCTTTTCTTGGTCATAGGTGACCCTGAAGAATCTATAATTCATATTGTCATGATATATGACCAGACCAGCACTCTCTCTCCAATGTGTTGGATAGAACTCGAGGTGAGTAGATACTTTTGCTTGGATAGTCTGTAATCGTCTGGCTATAAAGGCGACCGTATCGAGTGAACAGAGTGATTGTTGTCCGTATAGTCGCAGATATCCCTTTCTGGATTGTATCGAAGAAAATAGTTGTCTGTCTCTTCTCGGTGTAATGAAATGGGTGTTCCAAGGCCCCTCGAACTGTTCCTTTCCACACGAAGGAATAGGATTATACAGAGGCTCTTTGTTGGTTTTTAGCTCAGGCAGTTCCAGACTTGCAAGTTTGTCCTCCTTGCAAAGACGAAGCCAACCATCATCAGTCCAGGATACTTCTTGCAGTGCTGTTTCTCTTCCCAATGTACAACGCAGTTCTGGAACAAATGGCCGGGAACAGAGATGGGCTAAGTACCAGGTATTGGCAGGTGTTTGCACTAGGGATGCATGCCCAGTTTTCTGTAGCGGTGAAGCAGGGTTGAAATGATGTGTCTTGAGATACCAGTCATTATCCATTTCATCGAAATCAGGTGCTGCTGAAAGTATGGGGTTTTGAGGATCCCCTTCGTAGGGGCCCCAAGGCGAAGAAGCTCTTCCTACAGTCACCGAATGGCCATAGCCTGTGCCACCTTCAGCACAAAGAAGATAATACAACCCTTTGCGCTTATACAGATGAGGTCCTTCAATGCATCCACGCCTTGTTCCGCCTCTCCAAATCTCCTGTAACGGCCCGACAAGCTTCTTTAGCTGTTTGTCATACTCTTGAATAACAATACAGTCAGGACGTCCCTCACCATTTCGAAGCTCCCACTTGAGGCAGACCACATAGGTCCTGTCATCCTCATCA
>CAXYZP010000163.1:0-4410 GCA_964293175.1 uncultured Sphaerochaeta sp. | reverse complement strand
CCTCCTTTGGTTACTGAGTAGCCAAAGGAAACGGAGACACTAAGGCCCCGTATCTGCTCTACGAGCAGGGCTGCATTAAGGCGATCGACGATAATCTTGGCATTGAGGGCATCGGTTCTGGGAAGTAGGAGGATAAATTCATCCCCGCCAAGTCTGGTGATGATATCACCCTCTCTGCATGTCTTGCGAAACACAGCAGCAACCTTTTTTAGCAGCTGGTCCCCGGCATCATGGCCGAAGGCATCATTGGTCAGTTTCAGACCATTCACATCCCCAAGAACCAGGGTAAGGGGGTAGTAGGGTTCGCTATCGACAGTCTGTTTGATCTGCTCGTAATAGCGGCGGTTATAGAGTCCCGTCAAAGGGTCTCTATAGCTTAGTTGAAGAATTTTATCTTGTTCTTTCTTTTTTTCGGTGCTGTCACGGAATACCAGTACCACACCTCTGATCTTTTTCTCTCTGTCTAGGATGGGTGAGGCGCTGTCGTCGATATACAGCTCCATACCATCACGGGCTATGAGGATGGTATCCTGAAACAGTTTGACTGAGGTTCCTTCTTCTAAGACTCTGGAGACAGGGTCTGGGCATTTCTTGCGTTCAGCTCCGTAGACAGTCTTGAATACTTCAGTGAAAGGACGGCCCTTGGCTTCGTCCGAATCCCATCCCGTAAGATCTTCGGCAACCTTATTCATGAAGAGGATGTTAGCCTCTGTATCGGTTGAGATGACGCCATCACCGACAGAAAGAAGTGTGGTTTCAAAGAGTTCCTTCTCATAGAACACCTGCTGCTCCAGCTTCTTGCGATCGGTGATATCATCCAGGATGATGGCGAACTGATTTGGGTTGGTCCTGTAGGTTGATGCTAGGAAATACTTTTCAAGAGTCCTGTTGTACGCCTCATAGGTTGTGCTCTTTCCTGTAAGGGCAACCTCACTGTTGCGAGTGATCCAGTACTCTTCAATTTCCGGCATTACTTCACGCAGCGTCTTTCCTGCAAGATAGTTTTGTGGAACTTCCAAGGAGCGCTCAAAGCTTGGGTTGACCTTTATGAAGCGAACATCCGAGGGTTTGCCCTCCCCATCGAAGAGGACTTCGCAGTGTGCGAGCCCTTGTCTCATGGCATCGATGAGAAGCCGACTATCCTCTTCGCTCTTTTCCAAAGCGAATTGCGCTTCCTTTCGTTTGTTGATGTTGGTATGGGTGCCCGTCATCATGAGGGGCTTACCCTCTTCATTCCAAGAGATGATCTTTCCCTGGTCATGAATCCAGAGCCAGGAATCGTCTTTGCATTTCACCCGCAGATCGATGCTATAAATCTTTCGTTTCCCTTGAAGGACTTCCTGGATCATCTGTTGTGACAATGCATAGTCATGGGGATGGATACGCTCGACCCATGTCCGTACGGTTATGGGCTGGAGCTCTTCAAGGGTGAACCCCAAGGCCTTTGCCCACTTTACATTGATGGAAAGGGAGTTTTTCTGCACATTCCATTCCCACGTACCTACATTGGCCCCCTCGATGACATTGCTGTATCTGTCACGGCTGTTTTTAAGTTCTTTCTGGTACTCATCCTGTTTTTTTTGGTAGGCAGAAATTTTTAGTATCGCCATAAGACCTGTGAGGAAGGTTATCAAAAGGATAATCATGGGTCCTGTGGCAGTCAGGATTGAGTCATAATAGTACCACTTCTGTATAGTTAGCTCTTGTTCTGCAAGCTGTTGCTCAGTGTTTTTCTCGATGCTGTCGAGAATGAGAAGCAATTCAGTGGTGTAGGCTTGTGATTGGCGGAATTTATCGGTGAATTGATGCCCTTGAATAAATTCAGAGGGATCGACTTCCATCAAATAGCGAATTTGGAGCATAGGATCAATAACATTAGCCTGCATGTTTAAAAATATCTGCATAAGCTCTGTAAGATATTTCTGTTGAGTTTCATCCATCTTGGTCAGAGAAGAAAGCTTTTCGTGGTGCTGCACAAAAGAGTCTATATGTGTATTGATGTGAAGAAGCTCATCCTTATCTCCTGTAAGTAGGTAGCCTCGTTCGTGTAGGATAATGTTCTGGAAGGTAATCTTAAGCACAACTGACTCATGGTATATCTCATGAGTTTGCGCAAAGAGTTGGTTGATTTCCTGTTCCTTGTTGTTCAAGATTATCTTGAAGCTCAGGATGCCAAACATCGTTAGGCTTATAATAATAAATCCTATGACGAAGCGGCGTACGATGCTACCTTTGTTTGTAATAGTATTCCTTCCTAGTAAAGTGTCTCATTATAGCTTCCTGTCGATTTGTTAACAAGGGGAGCCCTTTAGTGGGGAAGAGAGGAAAGCCTAGTAAAGTACTAATAGAAATAATTATCAATAAGTAGTTGATATTGATACTGGGATATGCTATAGTATGGATATAAGAAAATACTAAACCATTTAAGGAGATATACTAATGGAAGAAATTACAACTAGCCCAAGCTTGCCCCTGATCGGTGATAAGGCACCAGCCTTTCATGCTGTAACCACGCAAGGAGATATCAATTTTCCTGAAGACTATGCAGGAAAATGGGTTATCCTATTTTCACACCCTGCTGACTTCACCCCTGTCTGTACTACTGAGTTTATGACTTTTGCCTCCATGGCAGATGATTTCAAAGCTCTCAATACCGAACTTATCGGACTCTCCATCGACTCCCTCTATGCTCACATCGCATGGCTGAGGAAGATTCAGGAGCTCGAGTGGAAAGGAATGAAGAATGTCGAGGTCAAGTTTCCTCTTATCGAAGACATCAAGATGGATGTTTCCCGTAAGTATGGAATGGTTCAGTCCCAGTCCTCTACCCAGGCTGTTCGTGCAGTCTTTATCATTGATCCAGAGGGCATTGTAAGAACCATCCTGTTCTACCCTGCTTCTACCGGTCGTAACTTTGATGAGATCAAACGCGTGATACAGGCTCTGCAGAAAGCAGACAGCGAAGGTATCGCAACTCCAGCTGACTGGAGACCGGGTGAGGATGTCATTATTCCACCTGCAGGTTCCTGCGGAACTGCTAAGGATCGCATGGAGACCCCAGCTGAGGATATGTACTGCCTAGACTGGTTCATGTGCTTTAAGAAAGAGAAAAAGAAATAAGAGCCTTGATGTAAGTGCTTGTCAGCCTTGGCTGACAAGCAATGTAACCAAAGGTGAAACGAAAGTATTGAACAACCAACTAGGAGAATCTCTTCGATCATTACACGAGTGAAAGAGGCTTTTCCTATAGTAGGTTGGACCAAAAAAGAGAGCGTCAATGCAATTGGCGCTCCTTTTTTTGGTCTAGACACGTTGACCTCTTGTAGAGTCATCGTCTATTTGTGGTAGGTAATCGCATCAACGGGGCATACCTCGGCGCAAGCCCTACATACCAGACACTCGTTTTTAGTGATGCTGTACTTCTTCTCTTCCTTGGTTATCGCTGCAGAAGGACAGACCTTGCTGCACTTGCCACACTTGATGCACGTGTCCTGGTCAATCTTCATCCCATACATTGCCTTGCGGCTTGGAAGGGAGAGGATCGCGCCATAGGGACAGAGGTGGCGGTGCCAGAGCTCTTCAGGAAAGAAGAGCGTCAGGACAAAGCCCAAAGCTACTGAAATAGGCAAGACAGGGAGTTTTTTCCCTGTCTTGAGGGTAAAAGCAAGAATACCGAGAAAGAGTACAAGCATACCGATTCTTACCCAGGCCTTCTTGAGGAAGGCGGGCACCTTGAAACTTTTGATATGCAGCTTCTTCTTTGTCCAGGTCAGCGGCTTGAGTACCGTGTTTATGGGACAGAGCCAACCACAGTAGAACCTGGAGAAGATCAGGGAAGCCAGAGCGGAGAGGACAAAAATGCCCATCCACATCTGAATCTTCCCGTTTATAGCCAGCACTACAAAGAAGGCGAGAAAGAGGACCTGTATGCTTCGTTGTACTACTTTTTTCACTTGAGCGATTCCTTATACTTACGAGGGTGTGGAGCTTTTACGATAAAGAACTCACCCAGCTCTTCATGTGTGTTGCTGATGTTCATCTTGGTGTGGAAAGGAACGTGCACTATGGAGCCATGGGTGTGGTGGTTTGCCTCCTGCTCGTCAAATATGAAGGTTATAGTCCCCTGTACAACGATCAGGTAGACATTTGAATCGCTGAAGTGGATGGGGACCGTATCGCCTTTTTCTAATGCGATATGGTTTATCATAACCTCGTCGTTACCGACAAGCTGCTCAATGACCTTCTTTTCGGGTATGGTGAACGGATAGATTTTTTCTAACATCTGTGGCCTCCTAGCCTAGGGTTTTTGTAGTATACTCTCCCATATAGTGTTAGAGAGTTACTTATGTTACACATTGGAGTATGTATGCAGGCTAATCAATACCAGTGCCTTACAGAATTGCCTCTTTT
>CAXYZP010000162.1:0-4411 GCA_964293175.1 uncultured Sphaerochaeta sp. | reverse complement strand
AATACAAATACTGCCACAAAGAGAGGGGCTCCAAAGCCCTTCTGCAAGAAAAATCCCCTATGAAGCGCAAAAAAAGGCTGTCCGTCGGACAGCCTTTTTTTGCAACTCGTGAGATCTATTTACTACTCGACCTTCCGAATATCCTCAGCAGGAACAGGAAAATGTTCAAGAAGTTCAGATAGAGCGAAAGGGCTCCAATAATACTCATTTTGGTGAAGGTATCCTCCTCCATAGTAGAGCCGTACTGCTCATTCATCCTGACAAGACGCTGGGTATCATAAGCGGTCAGCCCCAGAAAAAGACCTACACCCAAAAAGCTGAGGATGTATTCGAATCCAGAGGAACGAAAGAAAAAATTCATCAAAGATGCTATGATCAAGCCCCATAGTGCCATTCTGAGATAGTAGCCAAGACCTGAGAGGTCTCGTTTTGTACTCATTGCATAGACACTCATACCTGCAAACATCACTGCAGTTGTAAGGAAAGTCTTGTAGATCACCGCTCCAGTATAAACGGCAAAGAGCGTGCTCAGCATAATTCCCGTCAATGCGGAGTAGGCAAGAAATGCCCCGATCGCACTACTTTGGCTCATTTTCTCAAGTCGTGAGGTCAGATAGAACACCAAGGCGAACTCTCCGATGATAACCAACAACAGACCCATGCCATTACCTACCAATGCATTCATGAGCGAGGGATTGCTTGCTAGGAAAAAGGCAACTAAGCCGGTAACCCCAAGACCTGCGGTCATCCAAAGGTAGACACTCTTTACTATACTTCTTTCTCGTGCCACTACATTGTTCAGCACTGTTTGTTTGTTCTGTGCCATTATACGCCTCCTAACACTACTGCATAATGTCTGCATTTTTTCATCAATAGTCAACTGTATGCCACTGTTCGGACAAATAGTCGGTGAAGCTATGCAAGAGGGTGTTGCAATGGTATAGTCAAAACCATGAAAAGGTTGTTTCCCCTACTCATTATGCTCATCATAGTCAGCGGTTGCTCGACCCTTCCCAACCAGGAAGCAGGGAGCCTTGATGAAATACGTACAGCTCTTCGAGAGGTAGTCCAAACCTCTAGCGAACGTATTGAAGCCAATATGCACGCTCAAATGACTTTGCTTACCCTAGTACCTCCCTCTTCCTCCTCCCTGTTGGAACAGGAACAGATACCCCGCTTGGAAGAACACCTAGGACTCTGGTCCAAACAGGTGATCGTAGCATTCAGAGGGGCAACCATAGCTATGCCTAAGTTGCTCAAACCCTATATAGAGAGGTTGGAGATAGAAAATCCCATCGCTGTCATGCAAGAAAGCAACAGTAGTGCTACGCCCTTGTTACTTGCAACCTACCGAGAGGATATAGAGGTTGAGGTCCGTTCCATGCTTGAAGAATACCTGTCGGAAAGCAAAGAAACGTGGAAAATGCTCACCGACAGATATGCCATCTGGTCACGATCAAAAGCCCTTTTAGGAGAAAAGAGCCTCCCTCTGCTCGGAGAGGACCCCATAGATCACCTCATCCGTACCTTCCTCTCCACATATCTGGACCAACTCGCCAATGAAGAGCTGTACCTGAGGACAACACCCGTATTCCAGGGAACAGGCTCATTTTATGAAATACTTAACAAAAAGGTGCAACAATGAATCTTTTCGAAGCGGCAAGCTCCCAAGGCGCAGACAGACACCAACCTTTGGCCTACCGTATGAGGCCCAGAGTCCTGGATGAATACATAGGTCAGGATGCCATCATAGGAAAAGGAAGGCTCCTAAGAAGGGCCATCCAGGCCGACCAGCTCTCCTCGGTCATCTTCTACGGCCCCCCAGGGACTGGAAAAACAACCTTGGCCCGAGTTATTGCCAACACCACCAAAAGACATTTCAGCACTCTAAACGCAGTGCTTTCAGGAGTGAAAGAGCTTCGTTACGAGATAGAGGAGGCAAAGAACCGCTTTGAACTCTTCGAACAGCGAACCATCCTCTTCATAGATGAGGTCCACCGGTGGAACAAAAGCCAGCAGGATGCCCTCTTGCCTTGGGTAGAAAATGGCACGTTCATCCTAATAGGAGCTACGACCGAAAACCCTTTCTTTGAAGTAAACGCTGCCCTGGTAAGCCGATCTAGGATATTCCAACTGAAAAGCCTCACCGAAACAGATTTGAAGGCAATAGCCATCCAGGCCTTAGCCGACAAAGACCGCGGCTATGGAGATTTTAGAGTAAGCTTTGATGAGGGTGCCCTGGAACATATCATCGATGTTGCCAATGGTGATGCCCGTTCCCTGCTCAACGCACTACAGCTCGCGGTAGAGACTTCAGTCGAACACTTTCCTCCCCCAGAAAAGACAGAAATCCACATAACTAGCGACGCCGCAGGGCAAAGCATCCAACGCAAGGCAGGGCTGTACGATAAGGAGGGTGACTATCATTTCGATGTCATCAGCGCCTTCATAAAAAGTTTGCGCGGCAGCGACCCCGATGCCGCCCTCTACTGGCTTGCAAGGATGGTGAGTGCAGGCGAAGACCCCAAGTTCATCTTCAGAAGGTTGCTTATCAGCGCGTGTGAGGATGTAGGACTTGCCGATCCGAATGCAATAGTGGTCGTAGAGGCTGACGCCCAAGCATTTGAGAGGATAGGCTTCCCTGAAGGGAGGTTCCATCTCACCCATGCCGCCCTCTATTTGGCGACAGCACCAAAAAGTAACTCTACCATGGCATTCTTTGATGCCCTCAAGGGGGTTGAAGAAGAGGCCCAGGATGAGGTACCCAACCACCTTAGGGATGGAAACCGCGATGCCAAGGGCTTTGGTCATGGACAGGGCTACCTCTACCCCCATGCATTCCAGGACCACTGGGTTGCCCAGCAATACCTACCGACATCTCTGCAGGGCAAGGTATACTATCAACCAAGCGACCAAGCGTATGAAAAAAATATCCGCAGCGAGGTAAATCGCCGCAGGGAAGAGCAGCTGGAAAGCATAGAGGCCGATGCTTTTGTTGAGAACCTCACCTACTCTCCCGGAGATAAGGAAAGAGAGCGGTGGCTCAGCAGGACCACCAGCGAACGGGGTTCGATGCTTCAGGGTATTCGCACCACCCTGTTCGCCCCCCTTTCGCTACGAAGAAGCGATAGGGCCCTGATCTGTAATGCAGGCCATGGTCTGCTGCTATGGGAAGCATACAGACAGACCCCGGAAGGGCTGGTTGTCGCACAAGTGCAAACCTCCCAGCAATTGCAACATATCAGTCACTATGCAGACTCACTGCAAAGCTTGGAAAAGCCGACTATCATGCACGCTCCTTTGGAAAAGGTGCTTGCATCTCTTGAGGAGGGACTGGTTTTCGAAGCGATTCTTGGACGAAACACACTAACTCGCCTTTCAGAAAAAGAAGCGTTGTTAAACCTACTCAAAGAACGTCTTGCCCCCCAGGGAATACTGCATTTGGCAGAGGGAGTCCCTTCTGAAGGCTCCCGGCTTTCAGACTTTTGCTCTGCCTCGTTACAGGAGCTGCTGAGGAAGGCTGAAACGCTAATCTATGGGGGAGATGGCAACACCCTCTCCAACTGGAAGTCAGAGGACCTCCTCTCTTCATTTGTAAAGAAGGGTTTCACGACCAAACTTGAGCAACAGGACCTGTTTGAGAACAGGTTCATAACCAAGACAGACATCAGCAGGTGGCTAGGTGGTTCGTATCTTTCTGCATGGGAAAGCCTCAACATCGAGGTAGATCTGCCCAAGGTTGAAGAGGAGCTAATTTCCTTATTGGGAGGAAGAAGCATCAGATGGAAACATCACCTCTGTTTTGTACTGGCAATGCACCAGGATAGTAAAGCGTAAAATGCCCTTTCACGGTATGAAAAGCACTTCTTATGCTACGATTACAAGTTATTATACAGTAAAGCTTTGTCAGATAATTAGTCATTTTTTACAAAATTTCCCTTAGGGTTGTTGACAAACAAATAGGTTTAAGGCATAGTAAGCAACGTTGAAACGCACTGGTAAATAACCACTGCTTCAGCTTAACATGGTGGAAGTAGTTCAATGGTAGAGCACCAGATTGTGGTTCTGGCTGTTGCGGGTTCGAGCCCCGTCTTCCACCCTTGCCTAAAGGTAGTGAGGCGTTCGTAGCTCAGCTGGATAGAGCACCGGACTTCGAATCCGTAGGTCGAAGGTTCGAATCCTTCCGAGCGCAACGGGATCAGTATCGGGTATTTGATTTTGTTTTCGTTTTTTGTTAATATATTTTTGTCATGGGCCGCTAGCTCAGTTGGTAGAGCAACAGACTCTTAATCTGTGGGTCAAAGGTCCGAATCCTTTGCGGCTCACTCATGGCGAACCTCTTCTAGGGGTGCGACGTGCACTGCGAGAGTGGTGAAATTGGCATACACGCCAGACTTAGGATCTGGTACCT
>CAXYZP010000161.1:0-4414 GCA_964293175.1 uncultured Sphaerochaeta sp. | reverse complement strand
TAAAGATTGAGACAACCAGCGGGGACATCCTGTTTATGCAGGACGTTGAGGCACAAAGGATTCAGCTTGGCAGCATCAGCGGTGATGTTGATATGCTCAATCTGACGGGTTCTGAGGAACTCTCCATCAAGACGATCAGTGGTGATATCAGCGGATACTCTGCAACAAGCAAAGGTGTGCTCGCATTTGGTTCCACCAGTGGTGATTTCGAAGTCGGCACTCTGGAAGGCAAAACCCTCTCTCTGCACACAACCAGCGGAGATATAGAGGGTCGGGTACATATCCTTCCAGGAGGCAGCCTTGAAGGCTCTTCTACCAGTGGCGATCTTGAGCTTGATTTGAGCATGACAGAGGATCTGGATATTCGGGCCAATAAGGTCAGCGGATCCATCCTCTTCAACAACCAAAGGCAGGGGGGTTCTCCAGCTCTTGCCAGCACGGGTAACAAGAAAACGGTAGTTAAGCTGGGGACAGTGAGTGGGGATCTGGATATTCGGTTCTAGAACTTTTGAAGCCATATCGTGTAGGGATGGAATGAAGAAAATGATTGAATGAATGCCCCCTCTCCTGCCTCACGGCAAGAGAGGAGTTCTCATGATATAGGGGATCCTTCTGACAAGGAGAACAACCCATTATTGAAAAATACTGGTTCAGCAATATGCGGGAATGTAAGAATAGTACTGCCTTTTCAACTGGGGTGCAGAACTATTCAAATACTTATCCTAGCTAGAAGACTCCAGTCAGACAACCTTCACAGACAAACATGTATGGGATACTCGTCTACAGGCCCCACTTCACCAATAATGGCATACCCGGTAGCCCGACTATAAGCAACAGCATCCTTTTCTGGCATACTCAACAGTAAGCCCCCTGAGGTTTGAGGGTCATAAAGCACATCAAGATTTTCTTGTGCCAGAGGCATCTGAACGCTCACATTCTGTTCCAAATACTCCCTATTGCTGTAGAGCCCTTCAGGGTTCATGCCCAGTCGGGCATACTCCAAGGCTTCCTCAAAGACAGGTAGCTTCGATGGGTGCAAGGTAAAACTGACTCCTGAAGCCACCGCCATCTCGGTTGCATGACCAATTAGGGAAAATCCGGTGATATCGGTAGCCGCATTGACACAGAAAGGCATCGCTGTATCTCGGGCTAACTTGTTCAAAAGGATCATACTCTCAATGGCTTTTTTAGCTGCAATATCACTGGCAAGTCCTGCCTTGACCGCTGTATTGATAATTCCCACACCCAAAGTCTTGGTCAAAACCAACAAATCCCCTACTTGGGAACCACTGTTTGCCCAAACCTTACCCCTAGGGGCAAATCCCGTTACACACAACCCATATTTGGGGGTTGGGTCGCTAATAGTATGCCCCCCTGCTATGACAGCCCCTGCCTCGGCAACCTTACTTTGTCCACCAAGAAGAATTTCACGCAAGACTGATAGCTCAAGGCAGGTGGGGAAACAGACGAGGTTTAAAGCAACCTTGGGCTCCCCCCCCATTGCATATATATCACTGAGAGCATTCGCTGCTGCCACTTGTCCAAACAGATAAGGGTCGTCAACCATAGGAGGAAAGAAATCAACAGTCTGCAACATCTCCATGTCATCGGATGCTGGCAACTTGTAGACAAAGGCATCATCACTACCTTCATAGCCACCCACCAGATCAGGGCTATGCATAACAGGCAAGCTATCAAGAACCTGATGAAGGGCCCCAGGAGGCAACTTTGCTGCACAACCACTTGTCTTTACCATTTGAGTTAGTTTGACTTCGTTCATGGATTCTTCCTTCTTTTCGAAATTTACAGGGTTCAAAATTTGCTAATACAGTCTTGATCCTTGCAATCATTCTTTACTGGACTGGCATACCGTCCAAGACTCGTTTGCAGGACTCGATGGTCTCCCTGATTTCCTGTTCGGTTGTTGCATAGCCCAGACTGAAGCGTACGGTGCCTCTGGGGAAGGTACCAACACTCTGATGGGCTGTCGGGGCACAATGCAGACCAACCCTGGTCTCAATCCCGGCATCAAGAAACAGCTCATAGGCAACTTGGGCATTGTCCAAGGTTGGAAAGTCCACACTGATCACACTGGTACGTTCTACCATATCCTTAGGACCTATCACCTTGATACGTGTGTCAGAAAGAAAATACGAAAGCAGATGCTCAGTGAGCTCATATTCTTGCTTGATGATTATGGACTTGTTCTCCTCTATATAATCCAAGGCAGCTGAAAGACCGATAATTCCCGGAAGATTCTGTGTTCCCGCCTCTAACTTGTCGGGAAGGAAGTCTGGCATCTCCAGCAGGTCACTTTTGCTACCGGTACCACCGGCAGCCCAGGGTTTGAGGCTGTCTGCAATCTGATTTGACAGGATCAGTCCCCCAACACCCTGTGGTCCAAGCAGACTCTTATGGCCAGTAAAGGCGATTACATCAATTCCATCGCCCACTACAGAGAGAGTTGAAGAGAGTGGTAACTGGGCAGCATCGATAATTACCTGGAGGCCATACTTCTTTGCAATTGCCACAACGCTACGTACTGGTTGGATGGTTCCAGTGACATTTGAGGCTTGCAAGATGATGATTGCTTTCGTCCGACGGGTGATGAGTGCAGGAATCGTCTCAAGCTTGAGAAACCCTTCTTGGGTGCAGGGAATGAGGGAATAAGAAATCCCAAGCTGCTTCAAGGGACGCATGACCGCATTGTGCTCCATGCCGCTTACCAGCACATGGTCCTCACAAGTAAACAATCCAGAGATTAGAGTATTCAGGGCATGGGTCACATTAAGGCTGAAGGTGACATTCCTACTGTCAGGTGCTCCAAAAATGGTTCCTAACTTATCTCTACATTCCTGTATCCGCCCCGCAGTATCATAGGCACGATCATAGCCGCCCCTTCCGATATTCACCGCGTGATCTGTAATGAACGATGCAACGGCAGTTGCCACTGTCGGGGCCTTGGGCCAGGAAGTAGCCCCATTATCAAGATAGATAGTATTCATATTTTAAGGCTACCATGAAAAAGCAAAAATTACCATTGCATTTTTCAATATGCAACGGTTATAATCTAATGATAAGGAGGTATCATGAACATCTCAAAAGAAAAAACATCGCTCATCATTGCTGGGTCGATCACTGGAATCATCTCGGTTTTGCTCGTCATGATGGGGAATCCGACGAATATGGGATTCTGCATCGCTTGCTTTTACAGGGACATTGCCGGGGCGCTATCGTTGCATAATGCCGCTGTAGTGCAGTATGCAAGGCCTGAAATCATCGGATTATTCTTTGGGGCAATGCTTATCAGCATCATCAGAAAGGAGTTCAGGCCCAGAGGAGGATCCAGCCCGGTTTTCCGCTTCATCATCTCGTTCTTCGTAATGATTGGGGCCTTGGTTTTCCTTGGGTGCCCGTTTAGGATGGTACTGCGGCTCGCTGGTGGGGATTTGAATGCGTTAGTGGCCGTATTCGGCTTTATAGCTGGTATCATTGCAGGATCTTTGCTTTTGAACCGGGGATTCACCCTTGGAAGAAGCTACAAGCAATCCAAGGTTGAAGGTGGAGCAATAGGAGGGATCTTACTCGCTATCCTACTAATACTGCTCTTCATTCCATCCCTACTCAAATTCAGCACATCCGGACCAGGAAGCCTACATGCTCCCATAATCATTTCGCTTGCAGGCGGGCTCCTCGTTGGAGCTCTTGCCCAACGCAACCGATTCTGCATGGCTGGAGGTATCCGTGATGTCTTTCTATTCAGAGACACCACATTGCTTAATGGGCTGGTCATGGTTTTTGTATCGGCATTGATCATGAATCTGATTACCGGTAATTTTGTATTGGGCTTCGAAGGACAGAGCGTCGCCCACACCAATTCGGCATGGAATTTCTTGGGTATGGCACTGGTTGGATATGGATCGGTACTTCTAGGCGGATGTCCGCTCAGACAGACCATTCTTTCTGCAGAAGGAAATTGCGATAGTGCAATGAGTGTGCTGGGGATGTTAGCAGGGGCCGCAATATCTCACAATTTTGCGTTAGCTTCCTCTGCCAAAGGGCCAACCATTGGCGGCAAGATAGCTACGATTCTTGGATTTGCAGTGATTACAATCATTGCATTGGCGATCATCCATTCACAGAAGAAGGAGGCGGAAAATGGAAATTGATGCTCGGGGGCTTTCCTGTCCTCAACCTGTCATTGAGACAAAAAAGGTAGTTGACAAAAAAGAGAGGAAACTGACTGTTCTTGTCGACAATATCGCAGCCAAGGAAAATGTGAGCAGGTTTGCAAAGGCGATGAAATATGATGTGGTTGCACACGCAACCGAGTATGGTTGGAAATTGGAAATGGAGAAACGATGACTCAGTTTATAGCTACCTTCCATAGCCAATACGGAGCTGTACAGTTCCT
>CAXYZP010000160.1:0-4441 GCA_964293175.1 uncultured Sphaerochaeta sp. | reverse complement strand
ATCGGTCATAAACCTTTCTGAGGATGGAAGCGAGTACCTGTCGCCCGTTCTCAGCTGTTCTGTGTCCTCCGATGCTGATGATCGAAGCTGTTTGGGATGCCCTTGTATTCTGGCTGATAATGTTGTTCATCTGCCAGTCGTTGCCCTGGTAGCGCAGGTCAAAAACCTCAGGAAACTCATGGGTGGAAAACCTTACCTTGCCTGAGCTGCTCACTAAATGGGCACTGGCAAGATATGTGTCTCCCTTCATGACACCGAAAAGCAGTTGGTAGAGTTCTCTGGAGGCACTGCTGTTTGCATCAAGGATATCCTCTTGCAGGATACGGACAACCAGGTCGTCCGTTGAAATGGTATATGCCTTATGCCGATAGTCGTCCAAGACCTCTCCCAAACGGTTTGCATCGAGGCTGATGATATCCATAGCCTGGCGCTGGAGGTAGCGCACCTGATTGGTTTTTCCTGTAAGGGAATAAAACGTGGAAAAGAGACCGAGGGGTACTACCAGCACTATGATGAAGTAGAGTAGGAGCCGCCCAAAGAGGGTTTTGCTTCCAAGTTTCCAAGTTGTTATATCCATCTTGGTATTGTACCTTCAAAACGGTGTGCATTCAATATCCATATGGGTTGCCGTATTTTTTATGCATAAAAATACCATCCAGTGAATATTTATATGGGGTTTTAAGCGTTGAGGGTTGACACGATTATGAAAACCGCGTTACAACCTTTACAAG
This sequence comes from uncultured Sphaerochaeta sp., assembly GCA_964293175.1. Classification (GTDB taxonomy): domain Bacteria; phylum Spirochaetota; class Spirochaetia; order Sphaerochaetales; family Sphaerochaetaceae; genus Sphaerochaeta. The sequence goes on along the minus strand of CAXYZP010000160.1, from coordinate 3,710 downwards.
GCTATTCAGCCATTTTTAAGGAGTGTGTGGTGAAAGGGTTTGCAAGGCAGTTGATTCAGCATACAGATGAACAAGACAGAACAATGCATTCTGGCGCCTATGCCTGTGCACAAGATTCTTCTCGCTCTGGCGCATTTCCAATGCGTAGATTTCTTGCCGACAACGTAATCCTAGCAAACCTCCTCCTCATAGCCCTTCCCATTTCCCTTCTTCTTATTGTAGTAAGCCTAATTATTCTCTAACCACGGCGACAGAGCAAATCTGTTAGATCCGTGGAAACATTCCCCTTATACAGGGGAAAGATAGCTTATACCCATTGCATAGACAAAAAAGGAGCCAAAAAGCATGAAAAACAGAGAAAAACGGTACACCCTAGCCATCTTGGTAAATAACCAACCCGGTGTGTTGATGCGCGTCGTCTCGCTTTTCAGCCGTCGTGGCTACAATATTGATAGCCTCTCGGTTGGAGAGACTGAAAATATCAATTTCAGTCGTATTACCATTGTCATCGCAGGCGATCGGGATATCGTAGAACAGATCAAGAAGCAGGTGGGCAAGCTCATCGATGTGAAACGAGTCTATGAGATGACCCAGACCAAGTCTATCCAGCGCGAGCTGGTCATGGTCAAGGTAAGTACCACAGCATCAAGCAGGACAGAGATAGTCGAGCTTGGGCAGATTTTCAAGGCGAAGATCATCGACGTCACCGCTTCTACGGTGACTCTCGAGATGACCGGAAGCTTGGACAAGATTCAGTCCTTCTATGACCTTCTGAGTCCCTATGGGATAGTCGAGATGTCCCGTACCGGTATCACTGCCCTTGAGCGAGGATCAAGGCCGCTGAGCTCCATAAGCTACAGCGAAGACGAAATCTAGAACACAACGCCGCAGTGGCGCTTCATACAATAAGGCCAAAGGGCCGGAGGAAAAGATTCAATGAGTACAATGTATTATGATTCGGAAGCAGATCTCTCAAAGCTAGATGGTAAGAAAGTCGCCATTATTGGCTACGGTAGCCAGGGCCATGCCCATGCGCTGAACCTGCACGAAAGTGGTGTTGATGTGGTGGTTGGACTCTATAAGGGTTCGAAGAGCTGGAAAATGGCTGAAGAGGCTGGCCTGCAGGTTACCACGGCAGCAAAGGCCGCTGCGATGGCCCAGGTCATCATGATGCTCCTTCCTGACGAAAAACAGGGACAGATCTACTATGACAGCATCGAAGCCGGTCTTACCAAAGGCAAGTACCTAGCTTTTGCACATGGTTTCAATATCCATTTCGGCCAGATCAACCCACCTGAAGATGTGAACGTCATCATGATCGCACCCAAAGGCCCCGGACACACGGTACGCACCCAGTTCCAGGAAGGAAAGGGTGTTCCCTCTCTGATCGCCATCAACCAGGACCCCAGCGGTGACTCCAAGGATATCGCCCTTGCCTATGCAAAGGGACTCGGAGCCGGTAGGGCGGGTATTTTTGAAACCACCTTCAAGGAAGAGACTGAGACCGACCTATTCGGTGAGCAGGCTGTTCTTTGTGGTGGTGTTACCGCTCTTATCAAGGCTGGATTCGACACCTTGGTGGAAGCTGGCTACCAACCTGAGATGGCATACTTCGAGTGTTGCCACGAGATGAAGCTTATTGTTGACCTGATCAACCAAGGTGGACTGTCCTACATGCGTTACTCCATCAGCGACACCGCAGAGTATGGAGATTACATCACCCAGGACAAGATCATCACTGACGATACACGCAAGGCTATGAAGGGCATTCTCACCGATATCCAGGAAGGGGCCTTTGCCCGCAACTGGCTGTTGGAAAACCAGGTCAAAAGACCTTACTTCAATGCTATGAAGCGAATCGAAAGTGAGAGCCTCTTGGAAAAGACCGGACAGAAATTGCGTTCTCTGATGAGCTGGCTGAAGAAATAACTACTAATAAATCTGGGAAGGATACTATGGAAAACAACAATCGAATCTATATTTTCGACACCACTTTGAGAGATGGCGAGCAAGCACCTGGCTACAGCATGAACCTTGACGAAAAAATTCGTATGGCCCAGCAGTTGGAGTCACTAGGTGTGGACATCCTTGAGGCGGGGTTTGCCATAGCGTCCCCCGGTGATTTTGCAAGCGTGCAGGCCATAAGCCGTTCAGTGAAGGAGATGACCGTAGCCTCCTTGTCGCGGGCTTTGGAGAAGGACATCAATGCAGCATGGGAGGCGGTGAAGGAGGCCAAGAGGCCTAGGATTCACACCTTCCTTGCTACTAGTGATCTGCATCTGCAATATAAGCTGAAACTGAACCGCGAACAGGCCTTGGAAAAGGCCGTTGCGATGGTGAAGTATGCACGCAACCTCTGTGGAGAGGTGGAGTTCTCCTTGGAGGACGCCACCCGCACAGATCTTGACTACCTCTGTCGTGTTGTCGAGGCTGTCATCAAGGCCGGGGCCCAGGTGGTCAATCTGCCTGATACGGTAGGCTACGCCACCCCCTCTGATATGACGAGGATGGTTGGGGCGGTTATGAATAGGGTCCCTAATGTGGACAAGGCTATTCTTGCTGTGCACTGCCATAATGACCTGGGTCTTGCCATGGCAAATACCCTTGCCGGTTTGCAAGCCGGTGCGCGTCAGGCTGAATGTACCCTGTGTGGTATCGGAGAGAGGGCGGGAAATGCCGCCCTTGAAGAGATCGCGATGGCCATCAGGACCCGTAGCGATGAGTTTAACTTCTATTCCAACATAAAGACTGAGGAGATTTACCGTTCAGCTAGGGTGCTGACCTCCATAACAGGGGTGAAGATCAACCCCTCCAAGGCTATAGTGGGAGCCAATGCATTTGCCCATGAGAGCGGTATCCACCAGCATGGCATGATGGCAAACAGTCTGACCTATGAGATTATGACCCCTGAAAGTGTGGGGGTTCTTACCACAAGCTTGGTACTGGGCAAGCATAGCGGACAACACGCCTTTGAGAAGCGTCTTGTCGATCTGGGCTATGCCCTGGGCAAGGATGAGGTCGTACGCCTTTTCGGCGAATTCAAAAGCCTTGCTGACCGCAAGAAGACTATTACAGACCGTGATATCATCGCTTTGGTGGAGAGTACCAGCAAGAGTTCCCCCGTTACATGGGAGCTTGACTCCTTTGTGGTAAACAGCGGGAATATGATGACCAGCACCGCCTGCGTCACCTTGAAGAAAGGGGAGAAGAAGTATCAGGAGGTTGCCTGCGGCACAGGTCCTGTCTACGCTTCGCTTCGCGCGGTTGAGAAGATCATACGCCACCCCTTCGGCCTTGAGGACTATACCCTGCAGGCAGTGACCGAGCACCGTGACGCCCTCGGGGAGGTCATGGTGAAGATCAGCGATGGCCATGGTGTCTACCGTGGCAGGGGCGTAAGCACCGACGTCATCGAGGCCTCCATCCTCTCCTGTCTTGCAGCGGTGAACCGCATGCTCGATGAGAGTGAGCCGTATTATGCTCAGGGGGTCAAGGTAACATCCGCCCCTAATTTTGCCAATGACATGCTTAGTAGCCATAGCGACAAGAAAAAGGAGCGCAATCATGAGTAAGGTAGCCCTATTTGATTCAACTCTGCGTGATGTCAGCCAGGGCGAGCGAATCAGCTTCTCCGTTGAGGCTAAGCTGAAGATCGTACCCTCCCTCGGTGACTTGGGTGTGCAGTAAATAGAGGCAGGCAACCCCGGATC
>CAXYZP010000159.1:0-4445 GCA_964293175.1 uncultured Sphaerochaeta sp. | reverse complement strand
AGCCTGGGAGTAGCCGACTCCGTCGTCTACCATACCCATCTGGACAACTCCACCCGTAAAGGTCTTGGCTTCAGCTTCCTTGAGAACCTTCAAAGAGGAGTTCTCAACACGCTTAAGCATGGAGGTAAGCACAGCACTCTTGGTATCGGTATACAGACCGTCTGAGAACTGGTCGCTATCGACGCCGATGGCCCATACGTTCTCACCCTTCATCCTATACTCCTGTTCCGCCAGCGGCGCTAAAGATGCAATACACACCATTGTCATACCAGTTCTTGGCCTGGGCTTTGGCCAGTTCAGGCTTGCCCCAGTCATTTGCATAGTAGTCAACAATGGAGGCATTTGGGAATACAGAGAGGATACCCTGCACATAGCCCATCTCAAACTTGGTGATGGTGCTTCCGGGAACTCCACCGATAAAACCAAACTTAGGATTGCTTATACCATCTTCTTTGGCCTGCAAAGCTGCAACCAACCCGACGAGATAGGAGCCTTCCTCTTCACTGTAGATGAACTCCTGCACATTGGGATGGCCTACCCAGTCAACGTCAACAATGACGAACTGCTGATCAGGATATTGAGGTGCGACTTCACCAAGGGCGTCTGCCCAGGTAAAACCGGTTACCATGATGATGTCATAGCCTTCGTCTGCTGCTTGGCGCAGGTTAGGAATGTACATATCCTGGGTCTGGGCAGTCACGACATCGTAGAGATTGCCACGTTTGGTTGGGTTTTCGACTGTATCGCCATAGAATGCAACAATACCTTTCCAGGCTGCTGCGTTAAAAGACTTGTCGTCAATACCTGTGGCATCGGTAAGCAGACGGATAGTCGGTTTGCCACTGACATCTGCGACTGTCTCTTTGGCTCCCTGAGCAAACATTGTGGTTGCAACGAGCAACACCATCAAGAAAACTAATACTTTTTTCATGTACTCCTCCTTAAAATAGGTAACATGATACATATCCTGCATTGTAACACAGGATTTAGTATTTGATAGTTTGTTCTGCGAAAAAACAAAGGTAAAAAACCACCCTTAATCAAGCTTGTAGCAGGAATTCATATTTTGTTGACAAAGGAAAGCCAACAGATGCCAGGACAGACAACAAACTCCTACCCTATTCCAAGAATGTATGTTTCTATCGCCAGGGCAACTCCATCATCATCATTGGAGGCAGTAACCACATGCGAGTGCTGCTTCACCTCCAAAGAGGAGTTTTCCATTGCCACAGCAAGGCCTGCTATCGCCAACATGGGAACGTCGTTCAGCCCATCGCCAACGACCATAAGAGAAGAGCGTTCTTTTCCTAGAAGTGAAAGCAGAACATCCAACGAAGTTGCCTTTTGTACTCCCTTGGCTGTAATCTCCATAAAACAAGGTTCGCTAAAGGAAGCGTCCGCACTATCGCCAAGCAAGATTTGCAACTCCTCTCGGGCAGGGATGAGCAAGGAAGGATCACCTACGATCATAACCTTGGGCTGGGGAGTAGTAACTTCAGAAAGCAGGTCTTCTACTCCCCTGATAGGAATGCCATTGTTGAATGCTTCCTTATGTACAAAAGGGTCATCAGGCATCTCGGTAATAACCCCTTCATGATCATAACAAAGGGAAGCCATACCTTTAGATTTGGCATAGGAGAAGACTGTCTGTATCGCATCAAGGCCCACTGTCCGCTGCCAGACAACCTCGCCGGTAGCACAGCTGATCAGCTGTGTTCCATTGTATGCCAGGATATAGGCGTGAAGGCCGTACAATCCAAGAGAGGTGGCAAGAGGAGCAATGCCCAATACGGGACGACCGCTTGCAAGGATTACACAGACACCCAAATCCAAGGCTGCATCAATGGCTTTTCTGGATCGTAAAGTGACTTCTTTCTGACTGTTGGTAAGGGTGCCGTCGAGATCGAGGGCAAGAAGGGAGTACTGCATGGGCTCTCCTCAGAGGTATAATGCCTTTACTCTACACCAAACGAATAGAGAGCAGAAGGGGTATTTGCCATAGTTTCTTAGCACAAAAACAAGGCTCCTCGTTTGTATGATGTATTTCCAGCAGAATAAAACTGTCAGACAGCTGCTAATATGCTCCAAACTGGATCTGGACGCCGAGTTGGAACTGGCGTATCCTGGAGGAGATGAACAGGCATACTCACTACACCCAAGAATTAATTACGAAACTAGAGATAAAAAACACGTATACCACGGATACCTTGGCAGATATTATTCATGTTCAGCGATCAAGCATGCTCCGAAGAGGTGTAATAACAAAAAATGGGGAGAATCTACTCATAATCCTCATCACGCTACACAAACGTTCCGATGCAACACCCTACCAAGATTATCTCGACGGCACAGTCCTGCACTGGGAGGGTCAGCTAAAGAACAAGTATGCAGAAGAGTATATGAAAAATGCTAGCCATGAGGTGTTTGTCTTTGTCCGTGAACAACCAAGGACCCCCTATACCTATTATGGCAGAGCGGTACCCATACGGTACAAGATGCTCCCGCCGGGGACTCCCTCCCAGGTTGAACTTCACCTCTATGAGTATGAGACAAGGTTGGAGTACACAAACCCCTACCCAGCAGACTCCATCACAAGGCAGAATGATCACCCTTACATACCTATAGCTTCTCCCGATACAGAAACAAACCGATCGATTCTGGTGCGTACAGCCCAAGGGAAATATCGCAAGGATGCATTGAGGCTTTGGGACAACAGGTGTGCGGTAACAGGAGTAGCAGAACCCAAGGTCCTCATAGCAAGCCACATTAAGCCGTGGAGAGAGTCGAATAATGAAGACAGGGTTAACCCCAAAAACTCCCTGATCCTCTCACCTACCTATGACAAGCTCTTCGACCTGGGGTTCATTACCTTCAATCCAGACAGTGGAAAGATTCTGCTTTCAGAGAATATCTCTCCAAGCAGTTGGGACAAACTCAAGATAGATGATTCAAGGCAACTCTCTATGATCCCTGACGGTACCGATATATTTCTTGCCTATCACAACAATCAGATCTTTAATTTCACCCCAAGTAAAAAAGTAGAGGAAGAACTGCTGATACTCTAATTTCCCCATATGATCCCTTCCTGTTTTAGGTACAAGCGACAATACTACGCATCGTAGAAACAACCCCAAACACACACCCCCTCGGAGAACATATATCTAGTATTCATCATAGAGCATCACTACAAATAAATATAATTGCTAATTTTTGACCTGATAATATTTTAGTGGTATACTGTAGCAAGAAAATCCGTAGAGAGGAGGAAGAATGAACCATTTCAAACTCTACATAGAAGGTCTGGAAAAAGAAGGAATAAACGGTAAAACGACCGAGGTGTACAGCCCTTTGGACCAAGCGCTCATTGGAAGCGTCGTACAGGCCAGTGCCTCAGAGGCACACGATGCTCTTGTTGCTGCAGATACCGCAAGTAGGGATTGGGCACAAAAACCGGCAGAGGAAAGAGCAGGATATATACGGGAACTCGCTGCCATCATAGAGTGTAATAGAGAAGAATTAGCCCAGTTGCTTGCTAGTGAGCAGGGAAAGATCCTACCTGAAGCAAAAGCTGAAGTTGACGGCGCTATCGCCTACCTTACCTATGCAGCACAATCAGCAAGAAGGATTGAGGGAGAGATAACCACATCCGAATATACGGATGAGAGGATCTGGATCGAACGGGTTCCTTATGGGGTAACCGTAGCCCTTCTGGCATGGAACTATCCCCTCTTACTCATGGCACGTAAGGTGGGAAACGCCTTGGTCACAGGTAATACTATGGTTGTGAAACCCCCGACACTGACTCCACTTACTGTAATGAGGTTTGCACAACTAGCCAATGATTCTTCCCTACCTGCCGGAGTTCTCAACTTTATAACAGGTTCGGGATCAGAGGTAGGAAATGCTTTGGTTTCAGACAGGCTCACCAAGCTAGTCAGCCTGACAGGAAGCACAGAAACAGGGAGAACAATCTATAAGGCTGGCTCTGAAAACATCACAGCCCTCAGGTTGGAGCTGGGCGGTAACGCTCCCTTCATAGTCTGTGACGACGCAGACCTAGATAAGGCGGTTGAATCTGCCGTTGTTTCACGATTCAGAAATGGCGGGCAGATCTGCACATGCAACGAAAGAATGTATATACACGAGAATATCTACAAAAAGTTCACAGAAAAATTTCTCACTCGTGTAAGGGAGCTCAAGGTTGGATCAAGCTTTGCTGAAGAGGTCGATATAGGCCCACAGGTCAGTAAGGATGAAGTGCAAAAACTCGAGGCTCTCATACTACAGGCAACCAGGCAAGGCGCCAAGATACTGTATAACGGCCAGCAGGAAGCGTATGTTTCCTCCTTAGTAGCACAATACCCTGAAGGCAATTGGTTTTTCCCTATGGTCTTTGAAGTAGAGGATAACAAGAACATCCTCATGCAAGAGGAGATTTTTGGCCC
>CAXYZP010000158.1:0-4451 GCA_964293175.1 uncultured Sphaerochaeta sp. | reverse complement strand
TAGCCGAACATCATACCCTGGTCCCCAGCACCCTGCTCTCCATACATGCTTGAAGAAGCGGTTACTCCCATGGAGATGTCTGCAGACTGTGTCTTGGTGAGGTTGGTTACTTCTAGGCTCGTGTAGTCAAAGCCACAACCAGGCTCTGTGTACCCGATCTCTTTAACTGTTTCACGTACTATCTTTTCGATATCTATCTCAGCATTGGTGGTGATCTCACCACCGACAATTACCCTGTCTGTGGATGCAAAGACTTCACAGGCTACCCTGCTATACTTGTCCTGCTTGAGACATGCATCGAGAACTGCGTCTGAGATCTGGTCGCAGACCTTGTCAGGATGACCTTCGCTTACTGATTCTGAGGTGAAGATGTGTGTACCGTTTTCTAACATAGACCCTTCCTTTAGAAGCTGCGGAAGGGGGAACCAAAATACAACATAGTGTTGTGCTCCCCTTTTAGCAAGTTTCTTTATTGACGTCTGCAAGCCGGGAGGCTGTCAAATCGACGTCATCGAAGGCAATATTACCAATATTTGTAAAAATATACAAGGAATGTGCTGGGGATCCTTTGGAAGGTTCTTCCTACAGGCTACGCCAAGTGCCAGTCTCTAGCAAAGCCCGCAGTCCTGCTGCCTGTTCCTTACTGAACTGTGCTCCCCTTTGGGTTATGATCTGTCCTGCTAAGATGGAAGCTATTATACCCGAATCAAGGATGGAAAACCCCTTGCATTGGCCATAGAGGAACCCTGCGGCATAGACATCGCCGGCCCCTGTGGTGTCAACCGGAACGACAGGGCCCTTTACAGGCACATTGAATATCTCTTGGTTATGGGAAATGAAAGAGCCCTTTTTTCCATTCTTTACAATTGCCGTCCTACAGAGCTTGCCCATGGAACGACAACATTCATAAGGGTCGTAATTGTCAAAGAGGATGCGTGCCTCCTCCCTGTTTGCAAATACGATGTCACACTTCTCCTCTATGATCTTGAGAAAAGTATCACGGTAGCGCCCTACTGCAAAAGGGTCTGCAACATCAAAGGATATGGTCGTATTGTTCTTCTTGGCTATCGTCAGGGCCTTGGTTATTGCTTCTTGCTGGCTTTTGGTATCCCACATATAACCGGTGAAATGAAAGAAATCAGTTTTTGATACGCTCTCTTCATTGACATCGTCTGCTTCATAGAGACGGTTAGCCCCGAGGTAGGTGTTCATGCTGCGTTCGCTGTCGGGGGTGACGAGGATGACCGTAGAACCGGTAGGCTCCTTGTCTGTGATAGCCAGCTCGTTATGAACGTTGAGAGCTTTGAGAGTCTCTGCATATATGTGCCCACTCTCATCAGAGCCCACCTTGCCTGCAAGGGTGGTCTCTATCCCAAGAGCCGCCAAGGCTATGATGGTGTTGGGACAAGAGCCTCCACATGAGTAGGAGGTCTGCTTGGTTTTACTCAAGAGAAGAAGTTCAGCCATCCTCTCCTTGTGTATCAAGGCCATGGTACCCTTATGGATACCCAAGCTGTGGATATCACTCTCTTGTATACTGACTATTATATCTATGAGAGGATTTCCTATTCCCAAGACCTTTTTTTCAATCTGTTTCATCTCATTGCATTCTAGCATTGATAGGTTGCACAATTCAACAACGACTTGCTAAATAGAGATCTTGGCATTACCATGATTTTGGAGGGACATATGGCTTCATATAGGATAGAGGGGGGCTTTCCAGCCTCAGGCGAAGTAACTATCAGCGGCAATAAGAATGCTGCCCTTCCTTGTCTTGCGGCAACGCTGCTGACCGATGATCCTATACGGCTTTGCAATGTTCCTGATATAGAAGATGTGCGTGTCATGTGTAAGCTCTTGGAAAACTTGGGCTCAAGGGTGACTAAAATCGATAATCAGACATTAGAAATACAAAGTGGCAATCGAACCGGCTTGCTTGGCAAGGCCCTGGTCGAGGCTGTACGCGGTTCCATCCTATTACTTGGGCCTCTTTTGGCCATACATGGTGAAGTAAGTCTCGATCCTCCAGGAGGGGATGTCATCGGTCTCAGAAGGCTGGACACCCATTTCCTCGGCCTCTCCTCCCTTGGCGCCTCTTGCGTGCTGGAGAGCGACGGCAAGTTGCATCTGAAGGCAAACCATCTCCGCCTTCGGGGAGGAGACATCTTTTTGGATGAAGCTTCGGTCACCGCGACAGAGAACGTCATCATGGCAGCCGCCCTGTCAGAAGGGGAGAGTATCCTCAGCAATGCAGCATGTGAACCGCATGTACAGGACCTATGCACCATGCTTGTCCGTATGGGTTGTGTGATAGAGGGAATAGGGTCGAACAGGCTCTATATACAAGGGCAAAAAAAACTGCATGGATGTGAGTTTACCCTTGGTAGTGATTACATGGAAGTTGGCTCCTTTATCGGGCTTGCCGGAGCGACCGGAGGGCAGCTTTTGATCAAGGGCGTGGAGACCGAACACCTGAGGATGATCCGCTTGGGATTTTCTCGTATAGGGGTGGAGTTTGTCGAGGACGGTCCCTCTTCAATTTTGGTCCCTCGCAAACAAAAAAGAAAACTCTACAAAGAAGTCGGAGGGCATACCGGCAAGGTCGATGACGCTCCTTGGCCAGGGTTTCCAGCCGACCTGTTGAGCATCATCACCGTCTGTGCAACCCAGATGGAAGGTTCCATTCTTGTGCATGAAAAGATGTACGAGTCTCGAATGTACTTTGTAGATTGGCTGATTCGCATGGGGGCAGACATCATTCTTTGTGATCCTCATAGGGCTGTGGTCAACGGACCATCCCAACTTTACGGGTCGGTGGTGACAAGTCCAGACGTTCGAGCGGGAATGGCTTTGGTTATAGCCGCGGCCTGTGCTGAAGGAGTCTCCACCATAGAGAACATCTATCAAGTAGAAAGAGGCTATGAGCGCCTCTCAGAGAAGCTTTTCACCCTTGGTCTTGCTATTGAACGAATCGAGTAACTCCATATTTCTCCTATATTTCTAGGGTCTATCCACAAGCGTATCCAGAAGTTGTCCACAGGCTATCCACAAGCAGTTCAAACCCTAGTGGTGAGGTAAGGAATATCTCAGTATATAGGTTCTTTTTCTTAAGATTTCAGATAATGCCTAGCTAATAGGTCAACTAACTCCTTTATAACAAATTGCTTACAACTTAATGGGATGGTTTCAATCTAATTCTTATATAGGAAATATACTGTTTTACTAAGTCCGATTATCCTAGTTTACTATCGACATTTAGCAGGTTGTCCACAAGCTATCCACAACCTATATTTTTTATTGATTCTCGTGTAAGTCACGCTGTAACGTGAGTTACAAGGGCTTTGCATATATGATACGGTTTTCATCAGAAATATATCACGAAAATAATTATTCTGAAGGGTGTCCTCCTGTACTGTGTTCCACGATGTTTGTTTTCTTACCTCTGATTATTTTGATATATGGTGTAAAAACTACGGTAATTCCTTACTTTTAAATGAAGGAATCCCAAAGAGGGGTTGCTTTTACCGAGATGTTTTTCAAAAAGAGGTTGACAGCAAAAGGATAAGCGTAGTATAAAAGGGTGTGAGTTAGTTAAGACTAACACCGGAGGAAGTCTATGCCATTATCAATGGTCCAGGTCGGAGAGAAGAAAACTATTGTTTCCCTACATGGAGAAGATTCCATGAAGCAGCATTTGCTCGACTTGGGATTTGTCTTTGGGCAACAAGTGGAAATTGTCGGTAAGAATTGTAATGGTCTTATCCTTTCGATGAAAGGTGTCCGGCTCGCCCTCAATCAGGGGTTAGCTCACAGAATCAACGTCGCATAACTAGTAATTTTACATAATTAATATCTATATTTAAGGAGTTTAGTATGACGTTAGGAGAGTTGCGACCTGGTGAGAAAGCCAAGGTGGTTTCCATTGGTACCACTGGGGCAATGAGACAGAGGATATTGGATATGGGGGTGACTCCCAATGTGCAGGTGCAGCTGGTTAAGATTGCACCACTAGGAGATCCTGTAGAGATTACAGTTCGGGGGTATCAGCTGAGCCTTCGCAAGAGTGAAGCGGCCCTGATACAGGTCCAGAAGTAATTTTTTTTGGGCAAATAGTTAGTTTGCCCTAACATATAGGAGATCTAAATGCCGTATACCATAGCACTGGCCGGAAACCCCAATTCCGGCAAAACCACTGTATTCAATACCCTTACCGGTTCTCGCCAGCATGTCGGAAACTGGCCAGGGGTGACCGTTGACAAGAAAGAGGGGGTCTACAAAAAGAACAAGGAGATGAATATCCTTGATTTGCCCGGGACCTACTCCCTTTCCCCCTATAGTGCAGAGGAAGTCATAGCCAGGGACTTCATTGTGAATGAACGCCCTGTCTGGGTCGTTGACATCCTCGATGGGAGTTCCCTTGAACGTAACCTCTATCTTGCCCTCCCGATCAT
>CAXYZP010000157.1:0-4471 GCA_964293175.1 uncultured Sphaerochaeta sp. | reverse complement strand
TGATCACTGCCCTTTCGGAGCATTCTGACCTCAAGGTCCTTCACATAGGTTCTGTATCCTTGGTAGTAGAGCCCGGCTGTGATGCCATTCTAGCAGCAGTCGATATGATAAAGCCCTCTCCCATCGTATTCCTTGACCCCAATGTAAGGCCGACAGTTATTGAAGATTTTGCAGCGTACCGCAAGCGCCTGGAGCTTGCCATCCAACTTGCAGATATTATCAAGCTCAGTGATGATGACCTTTTGTTGCTGTATCCTGATTTGGATGTGGACGAAGCGGCCAAACAGCTTAGTAAGGATAGCGGTTCGCATGTCATCTTGACCAAGGGCAAGCAGGGCAGTACCTGGTACAGCCCAAAGAAATTTACTGTTGATTCGCCTATAGTCGACCTGCCTGTCGTCGATACGGTGGGTGCTGGGGATACCTTCAGTGGCGCCTTGCTCTCCTTCCTGCATAGGGGTGGCTTTTTCGGGCCCGACGGAGAGGAGCCACGCTTGGAGCCCCTTTCCAAAGCAACCATAGCTCAGGCAATGCGGTTCGCAAACGTGGCGGCTTCCATCAACTGCTCGCGAAAGGGTTGTGACCCCCCAAGTTTGGAAGAAGTAGAAGAACTCCTAGCCTCTTTGTAGTGATTGGCAGTACACTTAGAGTATGCTCAAGGAAACAAAAAAAAGAGTTATCCAGACCATTATCGCAGCTATCGTTGCGATAGTGATCATTTTCTCTGCGATGATGCTCTGGAAATGGACTCATGCAATACAGTCGGATCAAGATCGTAAGAATCTGCAGAAGGTTCTGCGCACAATTGTGGAAGACCAAGGGGAGAGCGCCCTGCTCTCCCTCTCCGGTATTCCTGTCTCTGACATCTTTTATGGTGATGATGGTCTCATTCTCTTTGAAGAAGGCAACCAGAGCTGGCGCTATAGCGCTTCAGAGATGCAAAACATCAGTGTATATGAGAAAGTGAACCGTAGTGTGGTGCATATCACCACCACCCTCGATGCCCAGGTGAACGCCTTTATGGATGTTCTGCCTGCCCAAGGTACAGGAAGTGGTATCATCCTTTCTCTCGATGGATACATTCTTACCAATGCTCATGTGGTGGAGAAGGCAAAAAGCTTGACGGTAACCCTGTACAACGAACAGTCCTATCCAGCAAAGCTTATCGGAGTCGATAGCGAGGATGACCTTGCGGTGATCCAGATTGCTGTGGATAAGGAGAACATGCTTAATCCCATTGTCCTGGGTACCAGTAATGACCTGAAGATTGGACAGAAGGTCATAGCCATAGGAAATCCCTTCGGCTATGACCGTACGATGACCGTCGGGGTGGTCAGCGGGCTTAACCGTCCTGTACGCACTAATGAAGGGAAGATCATCATGGATGCAATTCAAACTGATGCCTCCATAAACCCAGGAAACAGCGGCGGTCCCCTGTTGAACAGCCGCTCTGAGGTCATAGGCATAAACTCATCGATATACTCTACCAACGGTAATTCACAAGGTATCAACTTTGCCATACCTATCGATACTGCCGTTGCTATCATCCCCGATCTTATCAAGCTTGGTAAGGTCAGTAGGGGATGGCTTGATATAGCTACCGTGCAGCTTACCCCGCAATTGGTCTCCTATGCCAAGCTCTCAGTCGACAAGGGTGTGCTGGTTAGCCAAGTGGTCGCCGGTGGGCTTGCGGAGAAGGCCGGTCTAAAGGGTGGCTCTCAGATGGTCCAGTACGGAACGAGTGTGATCTATCTTGGTGGGGATGTCATCACGGCCATCAACAAGAGTGAGATCAACGATCTGAATGATCTGTACTTGGCTTTGTTACACACCCGTAGTGGCGAAAAAGTGAAAGTGACGGTCAACCGTAAAGGTGAGACCAAGACAATAGAGGTGCAGCTCATAGAACGCAGTGCGCAGCATGTGAGTGCACTCGTAAGATAAATGATGGCGGTACATGATGGATGAAGTCCGAGTAGACGAACGATGGGGCGGCGACCCCATAGAAAATATACATGGGGATGTTACCTACGAGCAGAAGCCTTTCAAGGTATATGCAGAATATGAACCTGCTGGGGACCAGGCCCAGGCCATTGCGAAATTATCGCAAGGTTTGCTAGAGGGGGAGAAGTTCCAGACCCTCAAGGGAGTGACTGGAAGCGGTAAGACCTACACGATGGCTAAGATCATCGAACAGGTCCAGCGCCCCACTTTGATTCTATCCCATAACAAGACCCTCTCTGCCCAGCTGTTCAGGGAGTTCAAGTCCTTTTTTCCTGATAATGCGGTCGAGTACTTTGTTTCGACCTATGACTACTACCAGCCTGAAGCGTATGTGCCCGGTCGAGACCTCTATATCGAGAAAGATGCTGATATCAACCAGGAAATAGACCGCCTGCGCCTCTCCGCCTCCTTTTCCCTTATGGAAAGGCGGGACGTCATCGTTGTGGCTACTGTCTCCTGTATTTTTGGCTTGGCAAACCCTGTCTCAGTCAGGGATATGGTACATACCTTTACCGCAGGCGAGCCTTTTCATCACCATGATGTACTTGATCAGCTTGTTAGGATGCAATATGAACGCAATGACGCTATTCTCAAACGGGGAGCCTTCCGCGTCCGTGGTGATATCATTGTGATATGTCCTTCTTACCTAGAGAATGCGGTACGGATATCTGTTGATTGGGATGAGATAGCATCCATTCAATGGTTCGATCCTGTATCAGGAGAAAAGCAGGAGATGGTCCCTTCCTATACGCTGTATCCTGCCAAGAATTTTGTGATGCCTCCTGAGCAGGTTAAGGCTGCAATTCAGAGGATTCGTAGTGAGATGGAAGACCAGGTCGAGTTCTTTAACAGCTCAGGTCGTCCCCTTGAAGCCGAACGTATCAAGACAAGGGTGGAATACGACTTGGAGATGCTCCAGGAAATCGGGTACTGCTCCGGTATCGAGAACTATTCCAGACCTCTTTCCGACAGGAAAGCAGGGGAGCGCCCTGCTGTTCTGTTGGACTATTTTCCCCCTGACTTTATTACCTTTATCGATGAGTCCCATGTCACGCTTCCCCAAGTTGGGGCGATGTATGAAGGGGATCGTTCTCGAAAGCTAAACTTGGTTAACTACGGTTTCCGTCTGCCTTCTGCCCTAGATAACAGGCCCTTGAAGGCCAGTGAGTTTACTGAAGTGGTGAACCAGCGTGTCTTTGTATCAGCAACGCCAGGAAAAGTGGAGCTTAGGGATAGCTCTCAGATAGTGGAGCAGGTAATACGCCCCACAGGCTTGCTCGATCCTGTAATAGACGTACGTTCTTCTGAAGGTCAGATGGAAGACCTCTACGCTGAGATCCGCAGGACTATTGCAAAGAACCAACGGGTGTTGGTTACCACCCTCACCAAGCGTATGAGTGAGGACCTTACTGATTACTTTGCCTCCCTTGGCCTGAAGGTTCGCTATCTGCATTCGGAGATAGAGACATTTGAAAGGGTTGAGCTACTCAGAGACCTACGCCTTGGCGTCTTTGATGTGCTGATAGGCATCAACCTGCTCCGAGAGGGCCTGGACCTGCCAGAGGTCTCTCTGATAGGTATTCTTGATGCTGATAAGATTGGGTTTTTACGTTCTGCAACCTCCCTTGTCCAGATTATCGGGCGTGCTGCCCGTAATAGCGAGGGTAGGGTCATTATGTATGCGGATAAGATGAGCACTGCCATGGAGATCGCTATAGACGAGACCAATCGCAGACGGGATATCCAGCTTGCTTGGAATGAGGAGCATGGAATCACACCCACCACCATTATCAAGGCAGTACAGGATATTCTTGAGCGGGAGAAGGAAGATACCAAACAGAATCAGAAGCAGGATCTTTCCATTCTCAAGGGCGGGTACAACCTGCTCAGTGCCGCAGGCCGCAAGAAGTATGTAAAGGCCCTGGAGAAGGAGATGCTCAAGGCAGCGAAAAACCTCGAGTTCGAAAGAGCTGCTGTCATTCGTGATGAGATTGAGCTTATCCGAGATGGCCAGTCCATCTCCTAGAAGAGGCCCAGTGTGTAACCGCCTCCGTTAATGGTGGGGTGCTGGTACTGGATGATATATTTTTCATTCAGCGTATAGTCTTTATTCTCAAGTATATATCGATAGAGATTGTCTAATGTAATGACTCCTTTTTTCTTGGCAGGGGAGTTTACATGTAAGGTATTGTTTGCATGATCCCATCCAAGACCATCAAGCAGGGCGGCTGTGAAATATCCATGTATATGAGCAACACTGGGGGGCATTTCTAGGCTGGTATTGTCGCTTGTTGTAGCGGCAAGGACAAACAGTGAAGGGTTGTAGCTCTCTGAAGAGAAATATGCATCAAATGCTTTATCTAGGAACCTGCTCTTTTCGATAAGACTTACAGAAGAGCCGCTATCTTCTACAAAGGACCCGCAATGACAGCTATCCAGGATCAGCAGTTGCTTTCCAGGAAGTTCT
>CAXYZP010000156.1:0-4498 GCA_964293175.1 uncultured Sphaerochaeta sp. | reverse complement strand
TTACATAACGCTACATGTAGTGTTATATAGGTTTCATACCATTATGCTATGACCACTCGTAAATAGAGCCTATTTCTGCAAAAGATTGCAACATTTTTATTTTCAAAAAGACACAACTCCTTGCCCTCGCTACAAGAAATATACAGAAAAGTTATTGCATTTTTTTTCGTACAAGGGCAAGCATCTTATGAATAACTACCCTTTTAAGCTTTTTTTCAACTAGTGCCTAGCGTCAAAAAAGATTAGGGAGCCCTCTTATGAAGACTCCCTGATCGTTCTATCTATATCTAACGAAGTATACTCGTAAACCTTCTAGTACCCCATCAACAACATGGCATCGGCAACCTTTCGGAACCCAGCGATGTTAGCTCCCTTTACATAGTTGATATATCCATCATCCTGAGTGCCCTCTCTGACACAGCTGGCATGGATATTCATCATGATATCATGCAATTTCTCATCGACTTCCTCTGCACTCCAGGAGATATGCATTGCATTCTGGCTCATCTCAAGACCAGAGACAGCAACGCCTCCGGCATTAGCAGCCTTGCCCGGTGCAAACAGGATTTTCTCTCTGATAATATAGGCGGAGGCATCAGCGGTACAGCCCATGTTAGAGATCTCCACTACACACTTCACCCCATTTGCCACCAAGGTCTTGGCATCATCCAAAGAGAGCTCGTTCTGAATCGCACAAGGGAATGCCATGTCTACCGGAACTTCCCAAGGCTTTTTCTTAGGTATGAACTTGGCACCAAACTTCTTGGCATAAGGCTCGACAACATCATTATTGGATGCCCTGAGATAGGACATGAAAGCCCACTTTTCGGGAGTACTCACCCCCTCTTCGTCATAGATGTAGCCATCGGGTCCGCTGATGGTGACAACCTTGGCACCCAATTCAGAAGCTTTCATGACAGCCCCCCAGGCGACGTTTCCAAATCCACTGACAGATACGATCTTTCCTTTTAGACTGTCATTGGTAGCCTTGAGCATCTGGTTAGCAAAATACATTGCTCCAAAACCCGTGGCTTCAGGTCTTATCAGAGAACCACCAAAATTGAGACTCTTGCCGGTAAGGACACCGGTATGTTCGTTACGAATCCTCTTAAACTGGCCATACATGTACCCAATCTCTCTCATGCCAACACCCATATCACCGGCAGGAACGTCGGTATCGGGTCCGATATATTTTTCTAGCTCGGTCATAAACGAACGGCAAAAACGTAGGATCTCCCCATCGCTCTTTCCTCGGGGATTGAAATCACTACCACCCTTAGCACCACCCATGGGAAGGGTTGTCAGGCTATTTTTGAAGGTCTGTTCCAGGCCCAAGAACTTCAAGGTCCCCAAGCTCAAATTTGAATGGAACCTAAGCCCACCCTTATAAGGTCCCAGTGCATTGTTGAACTGTACGCGGTAACCACGGTTAACCTGTATGTTAGCCTGGTCATCTTCCCACTCGATACGGAAGGAGAAAATTCTATCGGGTTCGGTGATTCTTTCCAGAATCTTGAACTTCTCATACATGGGATTCTCGTTTACCACATCGATAATACTTTCAACAACTTCGTGGGCTGCCTGGATGAACTCCGGTTGGGCAGGGTTTCTTTTTTCCAATTCTGCCATAAATGAATCAAGCTTATACATATAACATTCTCCTTCAATTTTCCTCATAATCGGCGACGTATTGAGGCAGAATAAACCAGCCTCAAATTCCTGTCAATAGAAACACTTTGGCACAAAAGAAACGTTTTTATATAAACATCAAATTGCTTGTAAATACCCTCCTATCCATCACTATAGAAACAAAATACTATGGTATATAGCAATTTATAATATATCAATAACCCCTATCCAATATGCTTAAGCTCATGGTAAAATGCTAGACATGTATAAGCTCGACCCCACTTGGCTACCCTTCAGCAACCTGATGCTGAAACATATCTACAACGTGCTACTCATCTGCAGTGACTACGACCGCTTCCTCTTGGAAGAGGATGGGAGAATGGAAGAGGAACTCTTCATTGAATATACCCAACTAGGTCTGAACAACCCGCCTAAGATAACCCACACCAATACAGCAGAAGAGGCCTTGGCCCTCCTCAAGGAACGAGCCTTCGATCTGGTAATCACTATGCTCGACCTCGGATCTGATGATTCTGTCGAGCAACTGGCCACCAATATCAAAGAGATTGATGCTGAGATGCCGGTCATTTTACTCTCCCCATCATCGAGTCACCGACGTAACAAACTGATCAAGGATTCTGACTGCAAGGCAATCGACTACTTCTTCTATTGGCAGGGCGACCCAACTATCTTCCTCGCTATGATCAAGCTTGTCGAGGACCGCATGAATCTCGACCACGACACCGAGGAAGCCGATGTGCAGGTCATCATCCTTGTGGAGGACTCCGTACGTTTCTACTCTTCCTACCTCCCTATGATGTACACCTGCCTCATCGAGCAGAACAGGTCCAGCATCCTTGAAGCTCTGAACAACTGGGGAAAGACCCTCAGGATGAGAGGACGGCCCAAAATCGTCCTGGCACGGTCCTATGAAGAGGCTGAAAAACTCTACAACACCTACCGCCGAAACATATTGGGCATTATCACCGACCTCTCCTATCTGAAGGCGGGCATCCACGACAAGGAAGCAGGGCTCAAGCTCACAAAGATGGTCCTTGCCAAGGATGCCGATATTCCGATCCTCATACAGAGCACCGACAGCGAATATAAGGAGAAGGCGGAGGAAGCCGGGGCTTGCTATACCTGGAAGCTCAGCTCTACGCTGCTCAGTGACCTCACCAGGTTCATGAACTCGCACTTTGGCTTCGGGCCCTTCATCTTCCGCGATCCCAACACAGGCAAGGAACTTGCCAGAGTTGCGACTATGCGGGAACTGCAGAGGATACTGCCATCGATACCTGAAGAAAGCTTTGAAAATCACTTCAGAAGAAACGAATTCTCCCGATGGCTTCGGGCCCAGAGCCTCTACATGCTTGCGGCCGAGATCAAGGCGTTACAAATCCCAGAAGATGGAGATCCAAAAGAGGCGCAGCAACAACTCGCTGACATCATCCGTACCTACCGGGCCGAACGGACCAAGGGCGTCATAGCCCAGTTTAGCAGGAATAACTATGATGAGACGCTCTTCTTCAGCAGGATTGGAAACGGTTCCCTTGGAGGCAAAGGCCGTGGCCTTGCCTTCATAGATATGGAGCTTAGGGCAAGCGGCATACTCGATAAATATCCTGATGTCTATCTCTCCATCCCACGGTCTGTCGTAGTGACGACAGACCAGTTCTCTCAGTTCATTGAGGAGAATGACCTTAAAAACTTCATAACAGCAGCCCTTCCCGATGAAACATTGCTGAAAGTCTTCCTTTCCAAGCCGTTGAATCCCGAGCTGCTGCTCAATCTTGCTGAAATTGTAAAAGTCATCCACCAGCCAATTTCAGTGCGATCCTCCTCCCTTCTTGAAGACTCGCACTTTCAGCCTTTTGCCGGTGTGTATGAGACCTGTATGATCCCCAACCAGGGTAGTGAGGAGCAGAGGCTCAACGAGCTGTGCGATGCCTTGAGATGTGTATGGGCATCTACCTATTTCAAACAGGCAAAGGAGTATCTCAAGGCAACCGACCATATGATGGAGGACGAGAAGATGGCCGTTGTCATCCAACAGGTAATCGGTAGTGAGCACGGCTCCTACTGGTACCCCAACATCAGCGGAGTTGCCAGATCGTTGAACTACTACCCCATCGGCGGGGAAACGCCCGAAGATGGTGTGGGCCTGCTCTGCTTTGGATTCGGCAAGTCAGTGGTGGACAACGGCTCTGTTTTCCGTTTCTCCCCCAGCCATCCCAGAAGGCCAGTACAGCATCTTGGAGGTAACCAGTCGAGCACCCAGAGTACTTTTTATGCCCTCAACCTCGAAGGCGGGTACTTCCCTTTGGAGAAGGAAGGATTGGAGAACCTAGAGTTGCTTGAAATGGAAGAAGCGGAAAAACATCCGGATTCACTACGATACATCGCCAGCACCTTTGACATGGCATCAGGCATGCTAAGCGAAAGCACAAGGGCTGAAGGGCACAAGGTCATTACCTTCAACGGCATCCTCAAGTATGATGCCTTCCCCCTAGCCTCCATCGTTAAAGACATCCTCAAACTGGGTACCGAAGCTATGAGAGCACCCATTGAGATTGAATTTGCTGTCAACCTCAACCGCAAGCTCCCTAAGAAACCTGAATTCAGCCTCCTACAGATACGCCCCATAGCCCTAGGCAATGAGGAAAGTGATGTGGAGATAACCCAGGAGGAACGCGAACGGGCCGCAGTCTTTTCCAATGTCATCATGGGTAACGGCAAGATTACAGACATTCACGACATCATCTATATCAAGGCCGACAAGTTCGACCCTTCCAAGATGCAGGAGATGGCCACGGAACTGGACAGACTCAATGCGACGATGGTGCTGCAGGAGAAAGACTATGTGCTT
>CAXYZP010000155.1:0-4499 GCA_964293175.1 uncultured Sphaerochaeta sp. | reverse complement strand
CAAGGTGAGGGCGCTGAGGTTCGATTGGCTTCCCCCGGAGGTGAAGATGCCGTCACCGGTTGTATCGTACCCATACATCTCACATAGGAAGCGGGTTACCTGCAACTCGATCTCTGTGGCGATGGGACTCTGGTCCCAGGAGTCCATCGACTGGTTGAAGGTGGAGATTATCAGTTCACTGCAGATGCTTTCCAAAAGGGGAGGGCTATGCAGGTGTGCCAGATAGTCTGTAGAGGAGGTTTTCAGGAAGTTGGGAAGGATAGCTTTTTTGACCTCTTCAAGGACTTGGGCGAACCCAAGACCTTGAGGGGGAAGAAGCGTCGGCATTTTGATACGCTCTTGCAACTGCTGTGGGCTTGAGCCCGCATAGGCCTTGTCATCAGTGATAGAGGAGAGTATTGCCTCGACTGTATCAGCTATCATCTGGCGGTAGGCATCTTTGCTCTTATCTTCATTATCTAAGAAATACAGGGGTTTTTCACTCTTATGATTCATCGCTAGCCACCTTGCGTATCGCCATTTCAAACGTTGAGAGCATGATCTCTATCTCCTCTTGGGTAACGTTCAAGGCACACAGTATGCGCATGACCGATCCGTAGCGCCCTCCCTTCTCCATGATAAGGCGATTCTCAAAGCACTCTTTCTGTATCTTGGCGGCGATCGTGCCGCTAGGAGGAAGCGAGCCAAGTGAGTCTGCCTTCCCGTTGGGATCGACAAACTCAATGCCGATCATCAGGCCTTTGGATCTGATATCTCCTATGATGGAGAGTTCGCTTTTCAACGCTTCCAACCTATCTGTTATCACAGCACCTTTGGCGGTGACCTCATCAAGGAAGCTTTGCTTGCTGACACCGTTCATCACCACGGTCCCTGCTGCCATGGCAAGCTGGTTGCCACGGAACGTGCCTGCATGAGCCCCGGTCTCCCAGATGTCCAGATCCTTATGATAGATGACCACACTCATCGGCTGACTGCCTCCTATGGCCTTGGAGGCAAGGATGACATCAGGGGTTATATTAGCGTGTTCAAAGGCAAAGAATTTTCCCGAGCGTCCGATACCGCACTGGATCTCATCGACTATCATCGGAATTCCCAGTTCCTGGGTAACGCGCCTTACAGTCTGCAGGAACTTGGCAGGGGCGGGGATGACCCCGCCTTCGCCCTGGATAGGTTCAAGGATGACTGCAGCGGGTTTTGTTATGCCGCTTTCAGGATCGTTGAGCGTCTTTTCAAAATATGCGCACGCAGCATCGATGCCGGCCTCTCCACCAAGGCCAAAGGGACAGCGGTAAGAGTACGGGTAGGGCATGAAGTGTACATCGCTCATGAGCCCGGTTACCCGGTTCTTTGCATTGAGGTTGCCGGTAAGGGCCAAAGCCCCATGGCCCATGCCATGGTAGGCACCGCCGAAGGCGATGACCGAGGACCTACCGGTAGCTGTCTTACACAGCTTGATAGCAGCATCAACTGCGTCGGTTCCTGAAGGGCTGCAGAACTGTATCTTTCCGTTTTCCTGCAACTCTTGGGGCAGCAGGGAGAATATGGTCTCTACAAACCTGTCTTTTGTGGGGGTGGTAAGGTCCAAGGTGTGTAAGGGGGCACCGGATTGGATAAGGTCGACCATTGCCTGGTTCACCTCGTCATCGTTGTGTCCGAGGGCCAGAGTTCCCGCTCCACAGAGGAAGTCGAGGTAGGAGTTCTTCTGTACATCCTCGATCCAGGAGCCTTTGGCCTTGTTTATAGCTATGGGGAATTTCCTAGGATAGCTTCTTGCATTTGATTCGGTTCTATTCTGACGGTCAAGGTAGGTCTTGTTCAGGTCTAGCTGCAGGTTTTTGTTCATCACCTTTTGCCCTTTCTAATCCATGTTGAATTTTGTACCAAACACCTGAGTATTTGGCCCTTTTGTATTAAGTTTTCCCAATAACCGAGGCTGTTGGGATGTGCTGTTGCGTATAAACGAACCGTCCATGCGCGAGAAAGGATATTACCAGTTTACCGGGCGGTTGTACTACCTTTTAGCCACTACATTTGTGATAAATAGTACGGGAGTGAAAACGTTTCATTTGATAAATATTGGAAGAAAGGGTAGACAGCCTTACAAATATAGTGTATTAGTTAGCTAGAACACTAATGATACCGAGGAGGCATATATGGCCAAAGAGATACAAAGCGTGCAAACAGCTCATACAGAGGTTGTCTTGACGAATAACGAAGTGATCCAAATGCAGGATATTGGGTTCGCCTACGGGAAGAAACCCTTGTTCTCCCATTTGAATCTTACGATCAGGCGAGGAAATATCTATGGCTTGCTAGGAAAGAACGGATCGGGCAAGACCACGTTGCTCAAGTTACTCTGTGGCCAGCTGTTTCCTGGTGAGGGATATACCTCAGTCTTGGGATTCGATCCAATAGGACGAAAGCCTGAGATGCTCAGTGAGATATTTTATCTTCCTGAAGAGTTTCCCCTTCCCAAGATGAAGGCTGCCGAGTACCTGGCGATGCGTTCGGTCTTCTATCCAAGATTCGACCATGCGATGTTTGCACAGTTTTGCAATGACTTCGACCTCGACATGCAACAGAACCTCAACGAGATGTCCCTAGGTCAGAAGAAAAAGCTGTTGCTTGCCTTTGGCCTTGCTTCCAATACATCCCTGCTGATCCTTGATGAGCCAACCAATGGTCTGGACATCCCTTCCAAGAGACAGTTCAGGCAGACCGTTGCCTCTGCAATGACCGAGGACAGGACCTTTATCATCTCAACCCACCAGGTGAGGGATATGGAAAACCTGATAGACCCCCTGATAATCCTGCATGACGGGACCATCATATTCAACGACACGGTTGACTCCATCACTGACAAATACGTCATGAACCTGGTCACCACCGATCCCCATCTGGATATGTCGGTAGTCTACAAGGAAAAGGTCCTCGGTGGTTGGATGGTCCTCAAGGAGAGGGACGAGCGAGGAGATGAGAGCCAAGGCCAGCCCTTGGACCTAGAGACACTATTCAATGTGGTGGTTGAGAATCCTACCCTTATGCAAGGAGGTTCCAGATGAATCGATTTGGTCTATTAATAAATCGCGAGATACAGACGAGCAAACGGGATCTCTCGATCTACGCGCTGACGCTCTTTTTAATCCTGTTTGCAAGCGAGACCATTCGCTCGTTTGTCTCCCAATATTCGCAGATGGGCTTCGGTCCTGCCGGGTATGCTTCCCTGTTCCCCAATTTTCTCCTGCTTGGGGGTCTGATAATAACCAGCCTCTCATTTGCAGACGACATGTTCAGCAAGAACGGACAGCAGGAGTGGCTGATGCTCCCTGCAACCTCCTTGGAGAAGTTCTTGGCGAAAGGGTTACTTTCAGCATTTGCCTATCCTGTGGCTCTTATAGTGGTGTTTTTCCTCTCTTCTTTGATCACCGAGCCCATACAGCTGTTGTTCTTTGGCAATCCTATTGAACTGTTCAATCCGTTTACCAGGGAAATGGCTACGCAGTTGGCCTTGTATTGGGTCTGGCACTCCATTTTCCTTTTGGGTGCCACCTATTTCCATAAGGGGCATTTCTTCAAGACCATCCTGGCCCTTGGGGTCATTGGCATTGCCCTTGCAGCCTTAGGTCTGTTGTTTGTGAAGATCATCTTCTCCATCAAGTACGGATCAGCGCTCAGGACATTCGATGTGGTCTTCTCGTTCGATTCACTGCTGTTCCAACCTGCCTCTGGTGTCATCGGGACATTCAGGGTACTGGGTAAGCTGCTCTACTTTGTGGCTCTTCCCCTATTCTGTTGGGTTACGGCGTTCTTCAGGGTTGAGGAGGTCCAGTCTACAGATGCAGTTTAACAATCGATCTCCCATCTACATGCAGATAGCACAGTACATCCATGACCTTATAGTCAACTCGACATGGGTTGAAGAGGAGAGAATCCCCTCTGTTCGCGATATGGCGATGCAGTTGGAGGTCAATCCCAATACGGTTATCAGGACGTACTCGATGCTTCAGGAAGAGGGTATCCTTGAAAACCAACGGGGTATCGGATACTTCACAGCCAAGGGTGCAAAGAAGGAAGTCCTTAAGAAAAAAAGGGACCATTTCATAAAAAGTGAACTGCCCAACCTTTTCGATTCCATGAGGACCCTGGATATCACCCTCGAGGAGATAGAGACCTATTTCCTTCTATTTCATAAGGAGCACAACCATAATGAAGTCCAATCATAAAAAAAGTAATCGCATGCTTGTCATAGGGGGGATATTCCTGGTGGTCTATCTCCTGGCGAGTGTCATTTTCGGCTCGTTCATGCTTGAACAGCATACGATGCAGAATCCTAGGAATAGGAATATCACCTACACCAACGTTACAGTACGTCACGGGGACTTCCCCGGAACGTTCTTCGTGAATTAGATCAAGAGTTTAGAATGGGGGCGGTCACCCAGTGCCAGAGCAAGGTACCTGCCCCCTCTTTAATATAACAGGCTTTTTTCTAGGTTTGTTAG
>CAXYZP010000154.1:0-4543 GCA_964293175.1 uncultured Sphaerochaeta sp. | reverse complement strand
ATCCCGCTAAGTAAGTATTTGACGGTAGTTTCTGGCGGGTACCATTATGGTCCCTCCCATTTATTTCATCCAAGTCTGAATAATCGCTTGACATAATTTTTTCAATAAGGTATCGTTCCAATCGTTCTTAGAGCGCATTCGCCTGTAGCTCAGTCGGTAGAGCAGGTGGCTGTTAACCACCCTGTCGGGGGTTCAAATCCCTCCGGGCGAGCTAGAACATGTGGGCAATCCTAATAGGGTTGCTCATTTTTATCTTCTCTAGTGAGCATATAAAAACGGCAGGGGAGACCCTGCCGTTGCTTGAAATGTTTTGTATTAGGACTTTGCTGTAGTCTTCTTCTGATTAGCCTGATAGACTTTCCATGTGGAAGCTACAATGGATTCTACTGAAGAGTGTTCAGCTTCCCATCCCAACTCCTTCTTAGCTAAGGTAGATGATGCTACAAGCTTTGCAGGGTCACCAGGGCGACGCTCAACATATTGGGTTTCGATAGGCTTGCCCGTGATCTCCCTGGCCGTGTCGAGGATCTGTTGCACGGACAGACCATATTCAGAGCCAAGGTTAACCACAAGGTTCTTGTGATTTTCCAAAAGGTAATCCACTGCAAGCAGATGTCCCCTTGCTAAGTCTGTTACATGGACGTAGTCACGAACTCCTGTACCGTCAGCAGTATCATAATCCTTGCCGAACACTAGCAGATTCGGTCTCAATCCTGCAGCCACTTCCATGACAACTGGGATGAGGTTTGCCGGATTGTTTTCCAGTCCCATCATCTTTCCGTCGCCATCATACCCTGCGGCATTGAAGTAACGTAACGCCACATAGTTGAATTCCTTGAGTTTTGAATACCACTTCAGATTCTCTTCTATGCAGAGTTTTGTGTAGCCATAGTAATTGGTAGGGTCTGTAGGATGCTTCTCGTCGACAGGAAGGTAGGTAGGTTCCCCGTAGACAGCCGCAGAGGAAGAGAGAATGAAGTTCTTCACCCCAGCTCGCACGCACTCAGTGATGAGGATCAGAGAGCCTGTGATGTTGTTTTCAGAATACTTGAAAGGTTTGAGCATAGACTCACCAGCCGCCTTGAAAGCAGCAAGATGGACCACAGCATCCCACCCCTCACTGAGGGCCTCTCGTACCTGTTCACGATTGAGGATGTCCCCTTCGTATAATGTGCAGCGCTCATCGACATTTGAACGTAATCCTGAAGAGAGATTGTCAAATATCCCCACAGTGTCGTTTCGATCTAGGAAGGCTAGGGCAACATGGGTACCAATGTACCCTGCACCCCCAAATAAAAGTACTTTCATGGAAATTACTCCTTCATGTGTAAGTGTTGTATTAGTTGAACTGCTTAATAATTGCAGTTAGTGCCTTTTTTCTCTCTTCTAGTTCTTTTTTAGTCTTAGCCTCAACGACAAGTCTGAGGTAGGGTTCCGTATTGGATTTGCGCACGTTGAACCACCAGGTGGGGAACTCTATACGATATCCGTCAAAATCGAGGACCTTGTCAGGCTTAGCATTCTCAGTAAACTCAGTATGGAGGGCCTCCATGGCTTTGTCCTTATCCTCTAACTTAAAGTTAATCTCTCCACTGTTTGCATAGGCGATGATAGTGTCAATGAAACAGCTTAAGGTGATGCCCTGCTTCTTAAGGTCGCTGACAACCCCTAGGACTATGAGGGATGCGAGGAAACCGCTGTCACAGTTGAAGAAGTCACGGAAATAGTAGTGTCCGGCTAGTTCTCCTCCAAAGATAGCCCCGATGTCTCGAAGCTTAATCTTGGCGAAGGCATGTCCTACCTTCCAAATATGGACCTTAGCCCCTTGTTTAGCCAGATATTCAGTGGTAGACCTGCTGGTTCTGATATCGACAAGGACGTTGCCCTTTTCCTGTTTCAAATAATGGTAGCCTAAAACTGCAGTGATGTAGTCAGGTTGTAGGAAGCGTCCCCTCTCGTCGATGAACATTACACGGTCTGCATCGCCATCGAAAATGACTCCAACGTCACTTTTGTTGGCAATGACAGCAGCCTTGATATCCTTACAGTTTTCCTCGTCTAGAGGATTTGGTTCGTGAGCTGGAAAGGTCCCGTCAAAATGATCGTACAGGTAATGATGATGTTCACCTAGCAGATCTTTGGCAAACAGGTTGGCCATTCCATGGGATAGGTCAAAGGAGATGTTGAGATCTGAAGTGTCAGGAGCGTATTGCTTGAGAAATGCAAGATAGGGCGTCTTGGCATCCTTTTGGATGATTGCTCCCTTATTCTTCGAAACTACGATAGTGTCATTGGTAACCATAGCCTCAAGTTCTTTCAGGCCGGTCTCAGATCCTACAGGCAGTGCTTTGGTCCGACTGATCTTCAATCCGTTGTATTCTGCTGGATTGTGGCTTGCAGTTATCTGAACTGAAGCGTCAGACGCAAGATGGACAGTAGCGAAGTAGACCATGGGAGTAGTGGCAAGGCCAATATCCCAAACATCAGCACCACTGTCAGTAATCCCCCTGCTTAAGGCTTCAAAGATCTCGTCGCTGGTTGTGCGTACATCCCTGCCGACTACGACTTCTTTACTGTTCAGAAGCTTTGGCAAGAAGAAACCAATCTTGTAGACAGTCTCTTTATCGAAGTCCTTGTTATAGATTCCTCTGATATCATATGCTTTGAAAGCACCCATATGCCCCTCCTATGCTTGTAACGCAACAGCAAAAGCTTTGCGGTCGATCAATTCAAAGAAATGCACACTCCCATCCTTGAGAGTGACCATTTCTACCAGTTGTCTGAAAATTCTATCGAGCATGTTGACTGTAGGTAACTCGTCAGTTGTTCTGGTACCTTCTGTAACTCGCTGTGCATGGGTCTTGACTACTTGGCGGGTGGAAACTACATCTTCAAGTAAGAAAAATCCTTCGTATTTCACAAAAGGGGCTTGCTTTTTCTTGGATTTGAGGGATATGCCAAACATACTCGGATTTCGTTCGAAATCCTCAAAGAAGAAAGTTTCTTCACATCGGTAAAGAAATACCCCGAACTCTCGTGAGATTTCACGATTGTTTCCATACCAAGTTGCATACGTCTTCCAGCTAATTTTTGCTTGGCGTCTTGTTTCCAGTTCTGCAATAAAGGCCTGAGCATCTTCATCCATAATAGTTTTTCCTTCACTTCTCTAGCTTTTTTCTATAGTACCATATACACTGGATTCCAGAAAGAGCTATCAGGGAAGACATGGATTATACAGAAAAGGATTTCGGAAAGATTTTAAAGACAAACGCACTCAAAATGCGTCGTTTAATGATAAAGAGTGGAACGACATGCATGCGCGTGTATGATAGGAACCTTGAAAGATTTCCTGTTACTGTGGATATGTATGGACCCTATGCAAGAATCACTGATTACAGTGAGGATGGTTTGGATGACGAGACAGAGGCTATTTGCTGCGATATTGTCTCGCGAATGTTATATGTCCAGACTACTCACGTAGTGTTTCACCGCCGACCAAAGAGAGTCGGTAAGGAACAGCATGAATTGCAGAGTGAAGAGTCTCTTTTGGTTGAGGTAACGGAAAACGGACTGACTTTTACCGTCGACCTTACCAAACGTATTGATACCGGCTTGTTTCTTGACCATATGTTGACTAGAGAAATGGTAGGAACTATGAGTTCTGGGTTATCGGTACTGAATTTGTTCTCCTATACTGGATCTTTCTCTGTCTACGCCGCTAAGGGTGGAGCAAAGAGGGTCGAGTCGGTGGACTTGAATGCTACCTACACAGCTTGGGCGCAGAAGAACCTTCTGGATAATGGGTTTCCGGAGGAACTGTTTCCCTGTATCGCCGCAGATGCATGGCATTATGTGGTAGAAGCTGTGAAAGAAGGGCGGAAATATGACTTGATCATATTTGATCCGCCATGTTTTTCCAACAGCAGAAAGATGGAACATGATTTCGACGTGCAAAGAGATTATTTGCGTTGGATCAAAGTGCTGAATGCACTGTTGACAAGAGATGGCATACTCTTGTTCTCTACAAACCTGAGTTCCTTCAGAATGGAACGGGGTAAGATTCGTGGTTTTGAAATTCAAGAGATAAGCTTGCATGTCGCAGCACCAGGCTTTACACACAAGAAGGGAATCGCGAAAAGTTGGTTGCTCTCCAAGCAACAGGAAGTACGGATCTATGCAGAAGACCTGCAAACCGTTGACAAGAAAGCCGGAAAAAGCCGGCACGATACTGAGAAGATGGAAATAATAACCATGACTAAGAAGAAAGAAATGAACGAAGAGATGATCGAAGACGTCAAGAAAGACGCAGTAGTAACTGAAGATACCGTACAGACTGAAACCAACGTTGAAGAGACTAATGAGAAAGCTGTTGTAACTGAAAAAAACACCACTGAAGAAGTAGACGCATCTGAAAAAGCTGACAAGCCTGTAAAAAAAGCAGCCAAGAAAACCGTTAAGAAAGCTGATAAGGCTGACGAAACTGAAAAAGCTGACAAACCTGTAAAGAAAGGAGACAAATGGATTATCAACACAAGTGTTGATG
>CAXYZP010000153.1:0-4557 GCA_964293175.1 uncultured Sphaerochaeta sp. | reverse complement strand
ATTGGACAAGTACACATTGGTCCCCTAAAGTGGCCACAAGGTGGCCTTTGTAGCCCCTGACCACGTTGCCAAGACTGTCCTGTTTGATATTCCCAGCGGAAACATTGAGCCCGACGAGGGGACGTATACCTGGGGAGTCACCACAAGCCTTTCCTACTTCCCCAAGAATAACAGCCACATGTTTACCGAGCATACTCCCATCACAGACTGGCTGAGGGAGTATAGTGAGGAGAAGGACGATACGTACATCCGTTCCTTCTTGGGCAGGATGCTCTTCAGTGGTGATGAAGCCTTGAAGGACTGTACAGTCCTTTCCGGAGGAGAGAAAGTCAGGTGTATGCTTTCACGCATTATGCTTGAGCAGTCCAACGTTCTGATGCTAGATGAACCTACCAGTCACCTTGACTTGGAAGCTATCAGTGCAATGAACGATGGACTCATCGACTTCAAGGGAATTTTGCTTTTCAACAGTCATGACCACCAGTTTGTCGATACTATCGCAAACCGCATTATTGAATTTACTCCGAATGGAGTCATTGACAGGGTGATGAAGTTTGAGGAGTATTACAGTGACGTTACTATCAAGGCACTTCGTAACGAACTGTATGCCGATTCTTCCCATACTGTAGCCCTGTAGGAGGCATTATGCTCATCTCCGTAGATATTGGAAACTCAAATATTGTAATAGCCGTCCATGACGATGAGAAATGGGTGGAGTCGTTTCGTATTTATAGTGACCTGAAGAAAACCAGTGATGAGTATTTTGTTGTACTGGAGAGCTTGTTGACCCATGCGGGTATACGTAAGCAGGATATCAACCGATCTGTTATCAGTTCGGTTGTTCCTAATCTTACCCGATCGGTGCAGAAAAACATCATCCGCCTATTTGATGTACAGCCTCTGATGGTAGACAGGTTTATTGTCACAGGTCTGAAGAACGATACGATTCCTGTGGAGCTTGGTTCAGACCTATTGTGCAACCTTGCCCAGGCACACCATATGCATCCGCACTCACCTGTAATGGTTGTTGACTTTGGAACCGCCCTGACCTTCAGCACTGTAGGAGCCGATGGCTCTGTTCTCGGGGCTTCCATAGCCCCTGGTCTTGTTACGGCAGTGAACGCCCTCTACGGCAACACAGCACAGCTACCGCAAGTCGAATTGAGAGTCCCTGACAGGGTCATTGGCAGAAATAGCCAGGACTCCATACGCAGCGGCATCATGTTCGGCTATGCGGGGATGGTCACTTCCCTCATTGAGAAGAGCGAACAGGAGCTTGGCAGTGAGCTGTATGTCATAGCGACCGGGGGTCTGAGCACTACCATAGCCCCCCTAATCGGACGCATCAATCAAGTTGCTCCCATGCACACCCTAGATGGGCTCCGCCTCATAGCTACCCTGAACTAGAAGGTGAAATGCCCCATCTTCATTATCTGCACATCCATACCCTCACGCGTGCGTGCGGTGATGTTCATATCCTTTGACCCCACCATAAAATCGACATGCATCAGGGATGTGTTACATCCCGCTTCGTTGAGGCTCTCTTCTGTTGTCAGGTACGAGCCGTTTGTCAGGCAGGTAGGGTAGCCATCACCCAAGGCGATGTGACATGATGCATTTTCGTCCAGCAGGATTGAATCAAAGATCAATCCGCTCTGGGCGATGGGGCTGGACTCGTCGACCAAGGCACACTCCCCAATTCGTTTTGTCCCTTCATCGATAGCGAAGAAGGCATCCATGATCTCTTGGCCCACTTTTGCCGAATAATCAACAACCTTACCATCCTTGAAAACCAGACGGACCTCCTCTGTTCGGCTATTGAGCACCGACACAGGTCTTGTGGTGGTGATATAGCCATTTGCACGCATTCGGTCGGGGGTGGTGAATATCTCTTCGGTAGGAAGGTTTGCAAAGAACGAGGTGCCGTCAGGCAGTATTTCGCTTCCTCCGAGAAATCGTGCCTGTTCTGTAAAACCGATGGTGAAGTCGGTAACAGGGCTTTTGAAGTGCAGGCTGTCTATATGCATGTCGTTGAGCCTGTCCTGTCTTGTCTGTAGCATTGCGCCGTGCTCATCCCATGCTAGACAAGGATCTTTCTTGTCTAGGCGTAAGATAGGAATCAATACATCCAGAAGGTCACCTGTTGTAGCATGTTCTCCAAGGACCTGACGGGCCCAACGGGGACCCGGGGCACAGACGACACACCAGGGTAGTTCGTGCCGCATGGTCTTTTTCAAGCGTGTGGATGAGAATTCTCGCTTGGCAGTGCCATAGGTCTGGTTTTTCTTTTGGTCGAGAGGTGCATGGTCGAGACGCTCCTCAGTGCTGTCGATCCTGATATAGGCCCAACCTTCCGCTACCATCTCATAATCAAGGGAGCGGATGAAGGAAGGCGTATGCTGTAGCTGCTCCTCTGTCTGGTTATCCAGACGGGAGGCTAGGACATCAAGGTCATCAAGAAGGACCTGCACGAACTGTGCAGCATGGCGATAGGCGGACTTGGAAAGGGCTCTGGCGAAATAGTATGTGCCGGGATCTGTCATAATGGCTACGCTCTTGTTCTGTTTTAGGTTGATTCCCTTGCGGATAACCAAATCCGCATAGCTTTCCAATAATATCTGATTCATTGCTCGCTCCTATAATTCAAATACACCTTCGGTCATGATAGTTGTCTTGGTGCCTTGTTCGTCGGTGGCTTGTATCGATAGGGAATCGCTTCCCAAGGGAAGAGCAAGCCTTACTAGCGAACGTCCTAGCTTAGATGCATCGATCTCTTCGTCTGTGCTCTGGGTGGTGAGGGTGTTCAAGCTGAAGCCTCCCAATACCAGGCTCGTGGTGATTTCATGATTAAAGTGCGGGTGGATGGCCTTTGTCAGGTAGCGTCTCTCTATGGTGTCGTTATCAGTCAAGGAGAGACCCGATACCAAGCTAGATCCTTCATCAACTGCAAAGAAAGCATCCAGTGCCTCTTTGCCCTGTTTTGCGGTATAGGAGACAACCTTTCCCTTTGCAAAGGTAAAGGAGGCATCTGTAACCATTTTCCCTAACAAGAGGAAGGGTGCCGAGGTGTCTAAGGTCCCTTCAGTCGTGGTGATATCTAGAGAAGCGTGGATATGTTGCATAGGTAAACTTGGCATGAAGGAGCGTCCGCTGGAGACAGAGGATGCTCCTCCTGTCCATTGGGTATTATCGGCCAAGGTAGCAGTAAGGGAGCAACCTTTTGCTGTAATGGTAAAGCTTATCTTGCCTTTTTTCGTGAGTCGCTGCTTGCGATAATGCAACAGGTTTGCCTGGTCAAGCCAGAATGTAAGGCCATGGTCATCCTCAAGTCTGTATATCTTCGTGAAGAGGGCCCACATGTCCTCATCAGATGCGGCTTTTCCCAAGAGCTGCATAGCCCAAAGAGGGCCTGGCAAGGGGATGTTCGCCCAAGGAACAGCAATGCGTCGGTCAAGGAATACAGGGTCGCTGAGCAGCCCGTAGGTGGCAAGCTTGCCAACCTCTTCTGTTATTGAGGAGACACTGTCTTCTGTCACGTATGGTGCGTTGTCGAGGTCAAAAAGATGGCACATTACGTAGCCGGTTACAGGCGGTCTTTTTATCCTCTTTTCAAGAGGGTCAAACTCTACGACCTGAGCCACCTTTCCTAGGCTAGTCTCCACTATGGTGACAGTCTGCATGGTGGATTCGCACGCCTGTGTTGCCAACATCCGGGCAAAACCCATGGTGTTGTGTTCTGTATTTATAGAGAGGGCATCACCTCTTTGTAGTTTCAGTTGTATCTCAATGATAAGACGGGCATACCGCCTGAGTATTTCTTGCATCGTTCCTCCAATTCCACAGTATACCAAATAAATTGGGATTTGACATTAGAAGTATAGGCAAAGATGGGAAAACTGTTGGGGAAGTGATCGCATCAAGATCAGGGGATTCAGGTTCTTTCTTTGCCCTAACTAGGGGAAAATGGTTACATCCATATCTAAAGACGTGATACAATCCTGTCAAAAGACAAATTTTATGAGGAGTTATTATGCTAACACATGAGGATATGCTGAAACTGAAACGATGGAATACACCCACTATATATAATGGCTGGGAGGCTATTACCCAGAAAGAGCGACTAGACCTTAGAAGCAACCAAGATGAGACAAGGGATTTTATGCCCCAGATGGGTCCGATGATAGGGTATGCGATTACCGTAACCTGTCAGCCGGGGAACAAGGAAAACTATCAGGATAAGAGTAAAAATAAGATTGAGTATCAGAAATATGTAGCTTCATTGCCCGGTCCTAAGATCGTAGTACTGCAAGACTTGGATTCGCCAGGGAAGATTATTGGGTCTTTTTGGGGTGAAGTCAGTGCAAACGTACACCGTGCCCTCGGCTGTATCGGGACTATTAGCGAAGGCGCAATTCGTGATGTCGATGAGATGACCAATGCTGGTTTCAAGGCATTGGCAAGAAGGCTCTGTGTAGGCCATGCCTATACAATGCCTATTTCCTGGGGAGAGCCGGTCACCGTATTCGGGTGTGAGGTTCGCTCTGGTGACCTGATTCA
>CAXYZP010000152.1:0-4574 GCA_964293175.1 uncultured Sphaerochaeta sp. | reverse complement strand
AGGTGGTGTGGACGCTCAGCTTTGGTTCTTGGACATTGTTGCAAGAGACCGTGTATGCCTTCTGATGATAAAGAATCCCCTTATTCACAAAATCGTGAGTATGTAGGAGGGAGCCTACCTCGATGTCTAGTTCGAGTTCTTCTTGAAACTCCCGCTTCAAGGTCTCCTCGGCACTC
Organism: uncultured Sphaerochaeta sp.; assembly: GCA_964293175.1. Classification (GTDB taxonomy): domain Bacteria; phylum Spirochaetota; class Spirochaetia; order Sphaerochaetales; family Sphaerochaetaceae; genus Sphaerochaeta. The sequence goes on along the minus strand of CAXYZP010000152.1, from coordinate 4,398 downwards.
TCCCCCCATCGATTTTTACCACCAGGAAACTCCCAAAGCCCTCCGATTGAACCTTTGTCCTCTCGTTTGGCGACAAAATACCTATCGTCTTTACAGAGTATCCCTGCTGTGGTGATACGCTCTTGTGTATATGCTTCCATCGTATCCTTCCTTACAACAAAACAGACATAGGAACTAAAAAATGTAGCAAAGCTACAATACAGGTGATAAACCCAAAGTTACGCTTATTCTTTTCAAAATACTGCCCTGTGGTTTCAAGCACTGACTTCTCTTGCAAGGGCTCATCCTCATCAGAATACTTGAGGGCATGAAACAGGTACCAGAAAGTCAGCAGAAGTATGTTTGCCATGGGGATGAGGTCACCCAACAAACGTGGTCCTGGGGCCATAGGAAAAAAACCTAAAGCAAGGCTTAGGACAAAGCCAAGGATGATTATCCACTTCTGAAATCCCTTTTTGGTGCGAAAGGCATATCTGAGAGATAGTAGCAGGGCGAATCTCCCCCCATACATATCACTGAGCAAGAAGGCAGCCCCCACCAACAGGTACAGTATGGAAAGAAGATATATTTGCATCATCGTTCCGCCTCCATCACAACCTGTCCAAGACACTCCACAAGGGTCTCACTATCATAGTAGCCAAACTTTGCATGAGCAAAGGAACCTGCCCCCTGGTGGAGTAAGACCCCTTGTATGGCGGCATCTCTTACTGTCATCCCTCCACCTAGCAAGGCTGCGATACTCCCAGAAAGAACATCGCCACTACCAGCTACCCCTAAGGAGGGATTGAGACCCTCAATAACGGCAATTCGTCTTTCACCGGGAAAGGCTATATGGACTAAAGAGCTTTTCACTACAAGAACAGCAGTAAGTTTTTCAGCAACTTCCTGAATCATGGTAAAAAAATCGAGAGGAGTATCACCAGGAGCATCTTCATACAGAACTGAAGTTAGTTGTTTCAACTCACCAAGATGGGGGGTCAAGATCAGAGGCCCATGAGGGATGTCCTTTTTCTCCTTTAGTAAAGCGGCATATGCCCTAATGCCATCGGCATCAAGGACAACGCTCTTCCCCAAAGAAAACATCTTTTCCAGCAAGGCAGAACGATTGTTCCCCCACCCCGGACCGATTAGCAAGGCATCATACGATGCCAGTTCTCGTACATCCTCAAGGACACGCACCATAACGGAAGGAGACTCAGATGCTGCGATGGGGTAGATATCCTCATCGCAGAAAAGAGTTACCAAACCAGAACGTGAAACAAATGCAGCGCGAGCTGACAATCTGGCAGCCCCGGTATATTCCTCACTACCTCCGACGATGCCCAGATGACCACGTTTGTTCTTGTACGAAGAGGAGGACAGCTTTGTAAGGGTCATATCCCCTTTGGCATACAGATCAGCAACAATGGGGACCTCTTTCAACAGTTGGGGCGGGAAGGAAGGATTCTTTACTAGTATCTCACCACAGGCCGAACGGGTTAAAGGGTGATACATAGCAACCTTTCGCATGCCAAACGTTATGCAAAGGTCTGCTTTACAATGGGGAGCGGAAGAACTAACCTCCTCACTTATCCCTGATGGTATATCGATGGCGATGGTATAGGCTTTGCTTTCATTGGCAAGGTGGATAAGCGTGAGGGCACTGCCTCGCAGAGGTCCTTGCAAGCCCGTTCCTGCAAGGCCATCAAAAATATAATCCGCTTGGGATATTCTTATTTTTATGCTAGCGGGAATGCTCTCATCTATAGTAATGATCTCTATGCCATATTTCCTGATTATTTCTCGCTGGAGGTCACACGAAGAAGAAAAGCGTGTTCCCCTAAGGATACATGCTATATTGCGATATCCGCTATTGTAGGCCAAACGGGCAACAGCGAGGGCATCGCCCCCATTGTTTCCCCCACCACAGAGAAACAGCAGAGAGGCATCCTTTGTTGGAATTCTGCTCTCAACTATACTCCAAACTCCCATGGCAGCACTCTCCATCAAGGTGAGGGCAGGAAGCTTGAATAGATTCTGTGATGCGGTATCGATCTTGGCAATTTCAGAGGAGAGTACGACTTGCTTCATAGCTGTACTGTACAACAGGAAAAGGGGGTGGTCAACAAACCACGCTTGACAGATTTTAGCAATCTCTGTAGGGTAAAGACGTCCTGGGGTGGCCACTTGGCCTGAGATCACACCCGTTAACCTGATCTGGATAATACCAGCGGAGGGAGACATGCAATTCTCAAACAACCTATTCCCCATGGCAGAATACCACTAAGGAGGTGCTTAATGATTAAGCATCGAAGTACTGTTGCAGTTCTTGCCATTCTCCTCGTCTCTTCCCTTGTTTTTGCACAAGGAAAGAATGAAACCCAAATCTCATCAAACCAAGAGATTACCGTGTATGCCTATGACGCCTTTTGTGGCGATTGGGGTCCCGGTCCTAGCATTGTCGAAAACTTTGCAAAAAAGACCGGCATCAAGGTAAATTTGGTTAGTGCTGGTGATGCCATCGAAATGCTCATCAAAGTCAGTTCTGAGAAAAACAATCCTCTAGCTGATGTTGTTGTAGGTATCAGTGATGATATGGCAGCTAAGGCATATGCAGCTGACCTGTTTGAGCCCTATTCCAGTTTAGCCCTCGCCTCCATCCCCACCTTCTTGCAGTTCGACCCCCAGATGCGACTCCTCCCCTTTGACTACGGCAACTTTGCCTTTGTCTATGATTCGGAGAAACTCTCCTCTGATATGGTTCCAACCTCATTAGAGGAACTCACCGATCCTAAGTACAAGAACAAAGTCCTGCTTATCGATCCCAGAACCTCTTCTGTAGGATTGGGCTTGTTGCTCTGGACAATTGAGGTATATGGAGAAGAGGAGTATCTTTCCTGGTGGAAGGCAATGAAAAACAATGCACTTACTATCACAGAGGGGTGGTCCAGTGCTTATGGCCTGTTCACCGAGGGTGAGGCGCCTCTGGTTCTGAGCTATACGACCAGCCCTGTCTATCACGTGACCTTTGAAGATACAACGCGGTATAGGACTGCCCTTTTCACAGAAGGACACAGTACCACCATAGAGGGAGTGGGTCTTCTTTCTTCTAGTAAGAAAAAAGAATCTGCAAAACAGTTTATTGATTTTCTGCTTACCGATGCCCAGCTTGATGTGGCAACGGCAAATTCCATGTATCCGACAAATAGTGATACGGTTCTGCCTGCTGCATTCGATTGGGCCCCTAAACCCGAGAAAAGCCTCTCACTCGATGCCTTCGCTATTGAAAAAAACCTCGATAGATGGCTAACTGAATGGACACAGGTAATGAGCAGATGAACAAACAGGTTGGAGGAGAGTATAAGGGCTTCTACAAGGCAATGCCTGCTCCAGGGGCTATAGTGCTCCTGGTACTCTTTCTTGTGCCCCTCTTCTTCACCCTTTCTTCAGCCTTCCTCACAGAGGAAGGCTTCTCCCTCTCTCGTATCCAACAGACATTCACCTCAGCCTATACTATTCGTATCCTGCTGTTTACCCTCTACCAGGCTGCTTTGAGCACCCTGGTCTCTGTGCTGGTAGCACTGCCAGGTGCATATCTATTGGCTAACTACTCCTTCAAAGGGAGGAGATTCATTAGGGCCCTGACCACCGTCCCATTTGTCATCCCCTCAATCCTTGTTGTCTTGGGCTTTGTCATTTTCTTTGGAAACAATGGCTTCCTCAACCAACTTCTCATGAAGGCCTTCTCCCTTGAGGAACCTCCCATAAAAATTCTCTACTCCTTCAAGGCTATCATCCTTGCCCATACGTTCTTTAATTTTCCTATAGTGATGAACCTGGTATCAACCTACTGGGAACATATGGACACGCACTGTGAAATGGCCGCCTGGACCTTGGGAGCTAAAAAATGGCAGACCTTCAGGAGCATAACACTTCCAAGATTGTTGCCTTCTATCATCTCGGCGGCAACGCTGGTGTTTCTCTTTTGCTACAACAGCTTTGCCATCATCCTGGTACTTGGAGGCGGACCTAAATACACCACGATGGAGGTGGAGATATACCGTCTGGCACGTACCTCCATGGATAGCGGAGGGGCCGCAGCCCTTTCGCTCTTCTCCATACTCATAACTTCTGTATTGCTCATCTGGTACAACAGAAGCCAGAAGATGCTCGCTAGAAGCGAGGAGTATAACACCTCAAAAAACCGACTCTCAAAAAAGAGCACTACCCTCACAGGGAAAATGCTTGTCATAATCTATTCGGTAGGAACCCTGTTGTTCATCCTTGGCCCGATAGTGTCCATTGTAGTGCGATCCTTCATGGCATCCGCTACGCGTTCGGGCTCTGAAAGCTTCTGTTTCAAATGGTACCGCCAACTCTTTGCCCTCGTGACGGGCACAGGACAAATGGGATCAGCAC
>CAXYZP010000151.1:0-4624 GCA_964293175.1 uncultured Sphaerochaeta sp. | reverse complement strand
AACCGCTGAAGTTGCACAGTTTAAGAAGGCTTGTGAGCCTGTCTATGACTATTTCGTAAAGAAGGGTGTATACTCCCAGGCTGACCTGGATGAAATGCGCACTATTGTAAGTAAATAACTGTATGGATGGCCCGCCCCAAAACTGGAGCGGGCCTCTATCTATACGTAATGAAGAAAGTGGTGAAATACATATGAAAAAGAGTGCTTTTTATGAATAAATTTATCCTAGGGTTAGACAACGTCTTGTCAATACTAGGCAAGGCCCTTGTAGCAATTCTTGCCAGTGGAGTCATCATATCGGTTATTTTGCGCTATGTGTTCTCCATCGCATTCGTTTCTTCAGAAGAGTTGTTGACTATGGTCTTTGTGTCAACGACCTTTTTTGGAGCAGCCCTGGGTCTTCGTGAAGATGAGCACATTGCAGTGAACAACTTTACTGCAATGATGGGTGATAAGCTAAGGAAGCTGTGTAATGTACTTTCGGAAGTTTTCATCATTATCGTTTCTGTTGTCATGATCATCTACAGCATCCGCATGATCCAGAAGGTTGGAGGGGTCGTTTCTCCTGCTACTGGCATCGCACGTGGCTATTACTACAGCCTGATGCCCATCTCATTTGTCTTCACTATCTTCTACGCGATCGTGAATATCTTGAAACTCTACATGCATATTGATGAGCCGGTTAAAGGATATAAGGAAGATTTTGAACTTGGTATGGAAGTAATGGAAGGAGACGCATAATGGAACTTTCAATGATGTTTTTTGGCCTGATCGTATTACTGGTCATTGGAGTTCCTATCGGGTATGCAATCGGCAGCTCGGGGCTTCTCTATATGCTACTGACCAATCCTGGTTTTTTGATGACGTTCCCCCAGCGTGTCTGGTCTGGAACTGAGAGTTTCATCATTATCGCAATGCCCCTGTTTATGTTGACTGGGGAACTGATGAATCATAGTGGGCTTACCCGTAGACTCATCGACTTCTCCATGCTGCTGGTCCGACCCCTTGGTGGCGGTCTTGGAGAGGTAAACGTTGTTTCCTCCATGATCTTTGGCGGCATCTCCGGCTCCTCAGTAGCAGATACTTCCGCACTCGGAAGCATCCTGATCCCAGACATGGTCAAACAGGGGTATCCGAAGAAGTTTGCCGCAGGTATCACCGTAGCACCATCAACCATAGGGATGATCATTCCCCCCAGTGTTCCGATGCTCATGTACGCCATGGTCAGTGGAGCTTCTGTCGGAAAGCTTTTCCTCGCCGGCCTCATCCCTGGCATCCTAGTAGGTGTTACCCAGCTTATCCTTACCTTTGGCATTTCAAAAAAGAAGGGCTACCATCCTAAGAAAGAAAAGATAAGTGCAAAAACCGTCCTCAAGATTACCAAGGATGGTTCACTTGCAATGCTAATGCCCGTTCTGATTATTGTTTCAGTTTCCTTTGGAATAGCTACAGCAAGTGAATCAGCAGGCATTGCAGTCTTGTATGCGGCTGTCCTTGGATTCTTTGTGTATAAGGAACTGAAATGGAAGGAAGTGGGCAACGCCCTCAAGAAGACCTTCATGATGAGCAGCTCCATCATGATCATCGGTGGTTTCACCATGATCTTCACGTGGATCCTTGCCGTTGAGCAGGTCCCTGTGGCTATTGCAAGCTTCCTTATTAACTCCAATATCCCCACCTGGGCGGTATTCCTCCTTTTGGACATCATTATCTTGTTGTTGGGTACCTTCCTTGATGTCACTCCCTGTATCCTGCTTATCAGCCCGATACTGCTTCCTGTGATGCAGCAGTTTGGCATGCATGAACTGCAGTTCGGAGCGATCATCATCGTTGGCCTTGCCATTGGACTGGTAACTCCTCCTGTAGGGATGTGCCTCAATGTGGCCAGTAAGATCTGCAACATGGAAATTGTTGAGATATTCAAGGGAGCCCTCCCATTTATTATCTGTAACGTCATCGTCTTGCTGCTGATCACCTTTATTCCTGAACTGAGCATGTGGTTGCCATCCTTCATAGGATGACAAAGGAGCTATATATGACACTGCGCGAACGAATGAAAAACGGCCCGGTATTTGGCATAACCTGCTTTACAGCAGCTGCCTGTGCCGTCGAAGCAATAGGAAACTGGGGATATGACTTTGTCTATCTAGACCTTGAACACTGTCCCCTCGATGGCCCCAATAACATGGAGAAGCTCATCATGGCTGCAAAGCTTGCCAAGATCCCCTCGGTTGTCAGGGTAACTGGAACTGATGAAGTGGAGATCCGCAAGGTCCTTGAAATGGGTGCTGAAGGAATTGTTGTCCCTCATACCCGTACCAAGGAAGATGTGGAGCAGATGGTCCATGCCGCCAAGTTCCCCCCCATGGGAAGGCGAGGTGGGGAGTCCAATGTCCGTAGTGCTGGCTTTGGAGGACCTGGTTTCTCCTGGGCTGACTATGTCGCAAAAAGCAATGCAGAGACGATGATCATCCCCATGGACGAAGATTTTGAGTTCACCGACAACCTGGATGAGATCCTTGATGTCCCTGGTGTCGATGCAATAAATTTTGGTCCCATCGATTACTCGCTTTCCATTGGAGCCAAGGTAGGCTACGCCACTGAGGACCCTCGTGTCGCAGATGCGTACAAGAAATTGGCAGAGGGTTGTAAGAAAAGAGGTATCGGCGTCATGTGTCCTGTTGTTCCGGGAACAAAGGAAAACATTGAGGCTGCAATAGGAAGGGGTATCAACATGTTGATACTCGGAAATGATATGTATCACCTGCAACAGGCATTGAAGACTATGAAACAAGAGGCTATTGATGTCGTCACGGATAAAAAATAATACTACTAACTATGGAGTTACATAATGGATATTCGTTATTCAACAGGTAAAGAAGCATTCAAGAGAATGACCACAGAAGAAATTCGAGAGGAATTTCTCATCACAGAAATTTTCAAGGCAGACGATGTATCGGGAGTCTACTCTCACATCGACCGTATTGTGACCATGGGTGCTATGCCTGTGAAGAAGAAGCTCGATCTCGCTATGAACATTAATCCAATGGCTGATTTCGGAGTCGATTTCTACTTGCAGAGACGTGAGCTTGGTATCATCAACATCGGTGGCGACGGCGTTGTCGAAGCTGATGGAGTCACCTACGATATCGTGAGTCTCGATGGTCTGTACCTTCCTATGGGAACCAAGCAGGTTTTGCTTTCCAGTAAAGATTCCGCAAAGCCCGCAAAGTTCTACATGAACTCAACACCTGCCCACCACGCTTTTCCCGCCAAGCACATCGTGTTTGCCGATGCAAAGCATGTGCCTGCAGGTTCTGATGAGTTGAGCAACGCAAGGGTCATCAACCAGTACATCCATCCCGACGTTCTCGATACTTGTCAGCTCTCCATGGGTCTTACCCAGCTTAAGGAGGGTAGCGTATGGAATACCATGCCAGCACACTCCCACGAGCGCAGAATGGAAGTCTACTTCTACTTTGATGTTCCCAGTGACCAGACTGTGTTCCATTTCATGGGCGAACCCCAGGAAACCAGACACGTCGCAGTGCACAACGAGCAGGCTGTCATCAATCCATCATGGTCAATCCATAGTGGGGCTGGGACGAGCAACTATACCTTCATCTGGTCAATGTGTGGTGAGAACCGCACCTATACCGATATGGATGGTATCAAGACAGAGGATTTGAGGTAGGAGCGTATAATGGATCATAAAGAACTCTTGTCACTTAAGGGAAAGGTAGCCTGGGTAACCGGCGCTTCCTATGGAATTGGTTTTGCCATTGCCAGTGCGTATGCACAGGCAGGGGCAAAGATAGCCTTCAATGACATCAACCAGGAATTGGTTGACAAGGGCAATGCTGCTTATAAGGCAGCTGGTCTTGAGGCAAAGGGCTATGTATGTGACGTCACTGACGAAGAAGCGGTCATCAAGACCAATGCCCTTATCACTAAGGACCTTGGCCCTGTGGATATTCTGGTCAATAATGCCGGGATCATCCGCCGTACCCCCATGCATGAGATGAAAGTCTCAGACTGGCGCTTGGTTGTAGACATTGACCTCACCGCACCCTTTATCGTAGCCAAGGCTGTCCTTCCTTCCATGATGGAAAGGAAGGCGGGAAAGATCATCAACATCTGTTCGATGATGAGTGAGCTTGGACGCGAGACTGTCAGTGCCTATGCAGCTGCCAAGGGTGGGCTGAAGATGCTTACCCGTAACATCTGTAGTGAGTACGGTGCGTACAACATCCAGTGCAACGGCATTGGACCTGGGTATATCGCCACACCGCAGACAGCCCCCCTGAGAGAGAGACAGGCTGATGGATCACGTCATCCCTTTGATAGTTTCATCATTGCCAAGACTCCCGCCGAGAGATGGGGAACCCCTGAAGATCTGACCGGACCGGCTCTTTTTCTTGCTTCGGGCGCTTCTGATTTTGTTAACGGCCATGTGCTGTATGTTGATGGAGGCATTCTTGCTTACATCGGTAAACAGCCTTAACCGATAGGTTTTCCTAATAAAAGCCTCTCTTTTTCGAGTAATTCGAAAAAAGAGAGGCTTTTTTGTGGAGTTTTTCATTGCTTGATTCTATACAGACATACAAGGATATATTGTGGTATC
>CAXYZP010000150.1:0-4645 GCA_964293175.1 uncultured Sphaerochaeta sp. | reverse complement strand
GTGAAGGTATTCCATCCCTGATCGTTGTAGATTTCTAGCAGACTTATAATTCAGAGACCCCGCCGTTTTACGGCGGGGTCTCTATTGCGGAGATTGCTGAGATTGTGTTTTTTACAGCCATGCTTTTTCCTAAAGAAACACCTGGGTTGAAGGTAGATCCTACAACCTAATTGTACTGCACTCACCTTCAAAAAAGAAAAAAACTCCGCTATGGAGGTCTTCTCTCGTTTTAGAATACTACTGCTTGTTATGCGTTTATAAGGGAGATGGTGACGGTGGTGGTGTACTTGCCAGCAGGGGCGAGGGCTGCTGTGCCAGGTGTTGTTTCCTTAACTTTGATAACAGTATTCTGGAGGGTTCCAAATTCGCTTTTTGCTGAAGCGGCAATGATTGTCTTTTCAGGAGGGACCGTCATGGGTACCTTGGCAGAGTCAGAAACCAGATCTTCGATAGTGATGTAGAGGGTTACTGCACTACTGGTGTTGTTTATGCCAGAAAGGAAACCTACGCTTACATCTTCAAAAAGTTTGAGCATATCGACTCCGGTATCAATGGAGGTCTTTGCTTCTTTCTGGAAATTGGCAATGGATTTGAATCCGTCTTTGCTTACTGCTACAGTAGAAACGCCGAACGCGGAGTAGCTGGTTACAAGGGAGTTGATCTTGATAGTTGCATCTGTCTTGGTGTTGTCTACAGCGGCGAAGAGACCGAAACCAGCGAGGATGAGGATCAGGAGGATAGCTATTGATTTTTTCATGGTATGTTCCTTTGGGAGCTCGTTGGCTCCTGTGCAAGATTTTAAGAGTGCTTTTTTCCTAAGCACACTCGTACAATATACTTTCATTAGACTTATGTCAATAGATGATAGTAAATATAATAAATAATTAATCTGATATTATAAAAACTATTTAAATGCTTATAATAAATAAAGATAAGTATGTTATTATAAAAAACACATGTGACACTACATTAGTTTTGGCATAGGTATTCTATAAATATCAAAATAGTTTATTTGTATAATTCTGTTTTAACACCTTTATGTGTCATAGGTTTTTCTTATGGTAGAGAGATTCTTTTGTGTACATAAGAATATGTTTTGGATGGAGATGCAGAAATTTCGGCAGTCCAAGGTAGCCAGTTGGATATTATCCTAGTTTTCACTACAATACGTACACTAAACATTGAAAGGTCAGGTATATGCAGAAACGTGAACAAGCTACGATCAAGGATGTCGCCAAGCAGGCAGGGGTGTCCATTGCAACTGTCAGTAGGGTCTTGAACAACCTCGGGGTAGTGAACTCTGTCACTGAGGCGAAGGTGCTCGCTGCCGTACAGGATCTCCAGTATCAGCGCAACTCCGTTGCCCGCTCCTTGAAGATGAGAAAAACAAAGAGCATAGGAATCATAGTTCCGGAGATCTCAAATACCTTCTTCACTGAAATAGTCGAACAACTCGAACGTTTGCTCGGTCCCTTGGGCTATGCTTTGCTGCTCTGTTCTTCTGAGAATAGTGTGGATGAGGAGAAGCGTAAGCTTTCCTTCCTGCTTGAGCGTAATGTTGATGCTTTGGTGGTGATCCCTGCAAGCAATGTAGGAACACATTTCACCCTGCAGGCCTTGAAGTCCACACCTATGGTCATGTTGGACAGGGAAATTGCTGGCCTTGTGTGTGATGTGGTCCTTGTGGACAACCGTAAGGGAGCTTATGACGTCACAAAGGCTCTCATACATGAAGGGCATACACGAATAGGGTTCCTTGGCGGAGAGAGCACCGTGCATACCTCCGTTGAGCGATTGCGTGGTTTCTTGGATGCCATGCGAGAGCACAACCTTCCCGTTGAAGAGGCTTTTGTTATGCAGGGCGGTATGAACCAGCGATCTGGTTACTCCCTAATGAAAAAAGCACTTGCACAGAAGGACTGTCCCAGCGCTTTTTTTGTAGTCAATGATATGGTGCATATAGGGGCGACAAGCTGCCTTGCTGCGGAAGGCAGTGAGAAAGACTGTTCTAGGATGGTCTTCGCAACTTTCGATCATCTGTTCTATGCACCGCTACTGAAGTTTTGCCATTATGCAGCCGCTCAACCTATTGATAAGATTGGGCAGAGTGTTGCAGAGATACTTATCCGACGCTTGGAAGGGAATATAGATGATTTTCCCTCCAAAGTGGTACTATTGCCAACTATCCATGTCATGAAAGAGAACGGTGGCATCGTAGCTGATATCAACTACTCTGCCACCGGCCCTTCAGATAGGAATTTCAGCTGACCTACTTCAACTCTTCGTCAAAACAAACCGCTACCTTTCCTGATGTCCCGTTTGCCATGAGGGCATAGGCCTCATCTGCCTTCTCCAAGGGGAATCTGTGGGAGATAAGGTCTTCGGGATGGATGTTCCACCTGACCAGATGCTCAACCAGATCCTCCATCTTCCAGATACTGGTTACCCAGCTGCCGTAGATGGTCTTCTGATCATGGAGCATATCAGGGCTCGGGTTGAAGGTTACGCTTCCGCCTTCACCGACAAAGGCAATCTTGCCCCATTTTCGTGTTGCCCTGATGGCCGTCGCTCGTCCTGGATTGCTTGCACTACAGTCAAATGCACGTTCGACACCGTGCCCGCCGGTAAGAGCGCGTATCTTTTCGACGTTGTCTTCACTGGGGGTGAAGCCATGATCCAGAAGCCCGAGCTTCTTTGCCAGTTCGATCCTTGCAGGTTCGGTCTCTATGCCGATGAGCTTGGTCGCTCCCATAGCCTTTGCAAGCATGAGGGCAGCGAGTCCCACAGGACCCAAGCCGACAACCAGCACCGCATCATTACCGCTGACACCGACTTTTTCGATCGCTTCGTAGACTGTGCCAAAGCCACAGGCCACCTGGGCTCCGTCTGCATAGGTAAGCTCATCGGGAAGCATGACCAGGTCTTTTTCATCACAAAGGATATATTCTGCCATGCCACCGTCACGTTGCCAGCCATAGGCCGCACGAAGGTCACTGGTGCAGCTGATCATGTAGCCTTGACGGCATTCATGGCAGATACCGCAACCACTGATGTGGTATACGATGACGCGGTCGCCTTTCTTGAACCGTTTCAGACCTGGGCCTTCCTCTACGATCTGGCCACAGGGTTCATGGCCTGCGATGACATTCTGATACCCTTCAGGGCCTTTACCCAGATGTTCGCGATAGATTGCCCTGATATCGCTGCCGCAGATGGTGGAACATTTGGTTTTAAGTAATACCTGCCCATGTCCTGGCTTGGGTATGTCGAACTTGTCAAATGTAACGGTACTGTTTCCTGGAAGCTTTGCTCCCAACATTGTTTTCTTCTCCATGGTATCCCTCCTTGAAAGGTTATCTTCTATAACGATCGGGTACACGAATGATCCCGTCTTCATCCCACAGTTCGGTCCAGTCCTTGGCTTCTTCCCAGAGGAAAACCTGTCCCTTGATCAGGCGGCTGTTGCAGTCTGCCTTTTTGAGTATGGCGACTTCCTCGGCTGTGAGTGGGTCGCTCATGATGCTTTCCAGATTGCTCCTGAGGTTTCTCTCTTTTGTAGACTGGGGAATGGGCACGATGCCGTTGGCTTGTGCCCACTTGATGCAGATGGCGGCAGGGTGGGCATTGTGTGCCTTTGCCACGGCGAGTACTGCCGGGTGTTCCATATCGATGGCATCAGTTTCGGTGGTGTCTCTCTCCGGTCTGTTTGGTGACCCTAGGGGTGAGAACCCGATAGGGATGATATTTTCTTGCTTCACATAGTCAAGAAGCTCCGGCTGTTGGAAGCAGGGGTGCAGCTCCATCTCATTTGCTATGGGTCGAATGCGACAGTCGGCAAGCAGCAATTCCAGCTTAGCCTTACTCATATTGCTCGTCCCGATGTGCCTGACCAGGCCTTGGTCTACCAGGTCTTCCATTGCGCGCCAGGTCTCCATGAATTCCTCATGGATGTAGGGCCGTGCCTCAGGGTTTCTTGCTGTGACATCGCACTTGGGTGGGTGGAAGTTGGGAAAAGGCCAGTGGACCAGAAAGAGGTCGAGATAGTCGAGCTGTAGGTCTGCGAGGGTCTGCCTCACCGAGATGCCGACATTCTTTTCTCCGTGCATATCATTCCAGAGTTTGCTGGTAATCCAGAGTTCCTCTCGTTTGATTCTAGAGGCCTTGAGCACTTCTCCGATCTCCTTCTCGTTGGCATAGACACGGGCACAGTCTATATTCCTGTATCCAATCTCCAGGGCAAGCTCAACAGACTTGGCCATATCAGCGTTGCTCACATGGTCGCTGCCAAAGGTGCCAATCCCTATGGCAGGCATCTTTGCTCCTGTCTGGTGTATTTTAATGTAGGGTATGTTCATGGCTTTCTCCTTATGTTACCTAGTATACCCTGCTATTTGGGAGCTAACAATGCTTGATATGCGTATAAAGTATAGCGTTTTGCGCAAGTAGAGGGTATACTCATGGTATGATTCAAATTGGACTGAAACTTCGTTTCCAAGATGGCTACGATATGGCGGTTGCCAACGGTGTGGTGCGTTATGCAAAAAAGAAGAGTGGATGGCAGCTGAGAGGCCAGGGACCATGGTTCTTCCCCTTGGACAGCGACTCTCTCTCTAACTGTGATGCTCTCATCGCCCGAATAGAAAAA
>CAXYZP010000149.1:0-4661 GCA_964293175.1 uncultured Sphaerochaeta sp. | reverse complement strand
AAGCCCGTTATTTGACGTTATGATAACCTTAACACAAGCATGTGTTCTAGGACAATCCACCCAACTCTAGGAGGTTTACAGTGCTATGCCTTACCCTTACCGGCTCTACCCTAGAGGAGAACCGGAGTCTGGTGGAACAAAACAGAGCGTGGATTTCCCTTGCCGAACTCCGTCTCGATCACCTGAATGCAGATGAACAGAAAATTGCCTCGTCCTTTCCCTCGACTGTGGATCTACCGGTCATTCTTACTTTTCGGCGAAAGGTAGATGGCGGTGAGTGCACTATCAGTGAAAAAGAACGGCTTCAGATTCTTTATGAGACTGCAAAGGGTGCCTATGCCTATGTCGATATTGAAGAGGATGTGAAGAAAAGCGACCTCAAGTTTAAAGATCCGATGTTTGAGCAGAAGGTCGACCTCGAACGTTCGCTGAGAGAGCGTGGGGTGAGGATTATCAGAAGTCTGCATGACTTCACCTGTGTCCCGGCGGACATCTACGGCAGGGTTTCCAAGCTTGCCTCCAAAGGGGATATCCCCAAGGTGGCTGTCACTCCCAAGAGCATGATAGATATCATCTCTCTTTTCAGAGTGCATTCTGAGCTTTCTGCCGTCAAGGATAAGATAATTATCGGGATGGGGGATTTCGGTGTCTGCACCCGCCTTCTCTACAAGAAGTGCGGCTCGATGCTTACCTTCTGTTCAGATAGCCAAGCCGCTCCCGGGCATCTCTCTGCAAGGACAATGAGCGAGCTCTACCATGCCGACAAGGTGGATGAGAAGACCCATGTATTCGGTATCATCGGCAATCCTGTCTATCAGACTGCATCACCTAGGATTCATAATCCGGGTTTTGATGCTATCCACTATAATGCGATTTATGTGCCGTTCCTCGTTGATTCTGTCCGTGCATTCTTCAAGCTTGCGGAGATGCTGCAGATTCACGGCTTTTCGGTGACCGTACCCCACAAGAGAAACGTCCAGCCCTATCTTGGCAGGATAACACGTGAGGTAAAGCAGATCGGATCGTGCAATACGGTGACAAGGATCCAGAACATGTGGAAGGGTACCAATACTGACTATTATGGTTTCCTTGCCCCTATCGCTGACGAGATTGCCCAGCAGAACATACGCACAGCTCTGGTCATTGGAGCCGGGGGGGCGAGTAGGGCAGTGGTCTGGGCTCTGCACAACCATGGTATCAAGGTGACCATCTTGAACAGGAGCGTGCAAAAGGCCCGTCAGCTCGCTGATGAGACCATGAGCAGTTACGATACCTTGGAAAACTGCAATAATTACAGTAAAAGAGTTGATCTGGTCGTACAGACAACCTGTGTCGGAATGCAGCCCAACCTTGATGAGGATCCTGTCCCTTCGTTTGTCTTTAGCGGAAAAGAGATAGTCTATGAGCTGGTCTACAAGCCAAAAGAGACCCCCTTTTTCAAGAGGGCCACAGACGCTGGTTGCCGTGTCATAGGAGGAGCGGAGATGCTGCTTGAGCAGGGTAAGCTCCAGTTTGAAGCTTTCAGTGGATACCACTATCCCCACTGGATACAGCCGGAAATCTAAACCAGATGGTAGCGCAGCTGCCTTACCAGGAATATTTTGCTGACAGGGATGATCTTCACCTCCATGTCAGGCATTACCGCTGCTTTCAGCAGTGCTTCCTTTTGTGCTGTATAGGCAACTTCCAGAGCTTGGACGATCAGTTCTTGGTCTGGGAGCATCAGCTGAAGGGCTATGTTTTTCTTGCCCACAGCGTTGCGACAGAGTCCCACCTTTCCCTGATAGTCGAACCCACCGGCTTCAACCACCCCATTTACCACCTGAGCAACGACTTGCTCCTCTACAAGGATCATCTTTGCCTTGAAGCGCTGTTCGAGGTCGGATCGTTCTGCCTTGGAAAGCTTCGCCGTCTCAATAGTCATGCGAAGGGTTTTGTCCAGCAGTGAGGGATGTATCTCTTTGCTGGAGGGAATCTCTATGGGGATTTGCTGTACCTTGTTCTCATCCACAAGCTTTTCAAAGAGAGGGTTCGCAGCTTCAAGCGTCTCTTCGGAGCGTTCACCGGTTCGTTTTTCTGGAACTAAGACCCCGCTTTGTACCAGGATGTTGCGCCAAGCTTGCTCACTCGATCGTTTCATCATGAAGGCGTTGGGGGCGATGATTGCTACAATGTGGTCTTGCATGCTCTCTAGTTGGGTCAGCAGGCGTGTGACACGGTCCTCGGTGACAAGTACAATACCATCATAGATGGTTATCTGCTGATAGCGCTCATGTGTGATGCCCAACATTTTCAACAGAGAGTCGCTCATCAGCGGGTAGCTGTTGTTTTCCAGATAGGAATGGATTTGCTTCCAACTGAGGTTGCTGTCCAGACCCCGGGTGAAGCTCTGGGGAGTGACTTGGTAGCTGGTCTGCCGGTCCAAGACCGTAAGGTCGGAGAAGCGGTAGAGAATGTCATCCTTAGTGCAGATGCCGCTGTAACTGACGGTATTGTCCGAATCGATGACTAAGGTCGAACGTCCTGTTTCCTCTTCTATCAGATTGGCATGCCATATATCGTTCAAACTCAAAACCCCTAGGGTGTTCAGCGTGTCTATCATTGACGAATCATACTCTACACCTGTCTTAAGGGCGAGGATCCTGAGCAACAGTTTGAGTGAAAGGGCGTCGAGGGAACCTATTTTCTGCAACACTGCTATGAGGTTGTTTGCGAAATCCACCGCTTGTACTCGCTCTTTCTCCTTGGGAAAGGGTTCTGCTATGAGCATACACAACAATTGACGGTCATTGAGGGAGAGAATCTGATGGGCCTTCTCAAAGTCGACCGATATGCGTTTCTCCCCCGTTAGGATGCCTTGCCTGGATAAAACTTCGGAGAGGAAGGCAAAGAGTTGCTTCAGCTGTTCCGAGCTGTAGGAGGGGAATAGGGCGCTGTACTCTTCTTTATAGGTAAGTTTCTGTTCCCTGTCCATTATGTTCAGGTAGGCACGGATAAACTCCGTTGAACAGTACGCACCGTTTTGGGTTTCATCCAAACCTTCCCCAAGCAGGGGTTTGAGGGAGCAAAGAATACGAATCCTCTCTTCGAACAGGGGGTTGAATATCAAAAACCCACCGTCGTTGAGCAAGATCATGCGTTCCTGCAGATTGGAGACCCTGCGTACCAGTTTTCCATAACTCCACCTGCCTTCAAGAAGGCTGATGATATCCTCCCCTGTAAGGGGGCCGGAAACATGGACAAGGCTCAGTATTATCTGGTCCATCTCATCTATGAGAGAGAGGACCTTCTTCTCGATTTCAGGCTGAGCGAAAAAGTTGCACAGCTTGGTTGTCAGGGCAGGTTTGTGGAAAGGGGTCTTTATCAACCCCAGATAGTTACGGACAAGATAGAAATAATTCTCTTCAGAATATCTGTTTAATAATGTCTTGAATGATTCTTTTGCTAGTTCGGTCAATGGGGCCATACCTCAATTTCATAGGAGTATCCCTGCTCCGCAAGGAACTTCTGTCGGTTTGCCGCAAACTCCTCTTCGTTGGAGTAGCGTGTAACGATGGAATAGAAAAAACTTGCTCGGTCTTTGGGGCGGAGTATCCTGCCCAGCCTTTGCGCCTCCTCACTGCGCGATCCGAAGGTTCCTGAGACCTGGATGGCTACCGATGCGTCTGGAAGGTCTATGGCAAAGTTTGCCACTTTACTTACCACTAGAATATGAATAACTCCCTCTTTAAAGAGGCGATAAAGCTCTTCTCGCTTTGCGTTCGGGGTGCTGCCGGTTATGATGGGCAAATCGAACATCGCTGCAATGGTCTCCAGTTGGGAGATGTATTGTCCTATGATGAGGATGAAGTCATCAGGATGACGTTCTACCAGAGCCTTGACCACGTCAAGCTTCAAGGGGTTTTCACTCGCCATGCGGAATTTTTCGCGTTTGTTGCCTACTGCATAGGGTATCTCCAACTCTGTAGGGAGATCGACGCGAACCTCATGGCAGAAGGCTTCGGCTATGAAGCCCTGCTGTTGCAGCTCGTTCCAAGGAACGTCGAAGCGTTTGGGGCCGACTAGGGAGAATACTTCATCCTCTCGTCCGTCCTCGCGTACGAGGGTTGCAGTCAGGCCGACGCGGTAGACAGCCTGCAACTCTGCGGTAATCTTAAACACAGGGGCGGGCAGCATGTGCACCTCATCATAGATGATCAGGCCCCACTCACCTTTGGTCAGCAGTTCCAAATGGGGGAACGGGCCTTCCTTGTCAGGGCGGTAGGTGAGTACCTGATAGGTGCACACCGTAACCTCCTTGGGCTCCTTACGCTCACCGGTATATTCGCCGATCTGTTCGCGTTTCAGATCCATCTTGTCGAGAATCTCATCACGCCACTGGTGGACCGCTGCTATGTTGGTGGTCACAATGAGGGTCTTGGTCTGCAAAAGGCTCATCACTTGCATCCCTACCACGGTCTTTCCCGATCCGCAGGGCAGTACTATTGTACCATATCCGCATCCAGGGCCCAAGTCGCCAAGCAAAGCTTGCGCTGCCTGTTTCTGGTATGCCCTGACCCCAAACTTATATCCGCCTCGGGTCTTTTCCATCAGGGCCATGGGAACGGGCATTCCCTTTTCCAAGGGGATGCGGTCATCGACCGGATAGCCGAGCTTTATGA
>CAXYZP010000148.1:0-4664 GCA_964293175.1 uncultured Sphaerochaeta sp. | reverse complement strand
TATCCTGGATGGAGCCTGTCACATTGTTTACGAGCAGGCAGCAGACAAGACGAGTCTTGTTAGTGAGGGCTCGTTGTAGGTCTTTTGGATTGACAAAGCCTTTAGGGGCGTCAAGATAGATGACCTTCCAACCCAACTGTCTGAAGAACGTCCCATACTCCTTGATGGAGGGATGTTCAATATTGGTGAGGATTATCTCAGCTTTCTGGGGCTTCCACATCAGGTGATTTAGGATGATCGCATTGGATTCTGTTCCGCCACTGGTAAAATATATGCTTGAAGAGGGCACATCCAAAAGATGTGCGCTCGTCTCTCTCATAGTCTCCAACAGCTCTTTGGCCTTGAGGCCCTCCTCGTGGAGTGCTGAAGGATTTCCGATATATGATTCGGCCACTGAGGCGTATTTTTGTATAGCCTGTGTACTCATAGGAGTAGTAGCGGCGTTATCGAAATAGTGTATTTCTGTCATGGGTTGCATTGTCACCGAATTTGCCTATAAATTCAAGACGATACAAGGATTCGCTAGGGAATAGGTTGTGATTTTCTATCTTGTGTTTCCTCGCTACAAACGGTATAAATGAGGGTATGAATACATTACGCACGGTTACGCTTGCCCACGGGAAAGAAACCACGATTCTTCTTGCCGATGATTTGAAGGATCTTTCTTCCCATTTGGGCAACTACGGTCGGTCAGTCCTCTGGGTTTTCGACACTAATACAGCGAAGCTGTTCAAACAGCTTCCCCCTGTGCATGTGGTCTTGGAAAGTGGAGAGGTATCAAAGAACTTTGCCTCGCTTGAGAGGATCCTCTCCTCTGCCATGGATGAAGGGCTTGCCCGTGATGGGCGTATAATCGGGTTTGGGGGTGGGGTGGTCTGCGATATGGCTGCTTTTGCCGCATCCGTATACATGCGAGGGTGCCACCTTACGTTGGTACCAACAACGCTGTTGTGCATGGTCGATGCTTCAGTGGGGGGGAAGGCTGCCATAGATTTTAAGGGACTGAAGAATATGGTCGGTTCCTTCTACCCTGCCGATGAGGTCCTCATCAGTTTCGATACGCTGCGTACCCTTACAGACAAGGAGTTTCTTAACGGCCTCGCCGAGGTTCTCAAGCATGCTCTGCTCAGTCAGGATGAAGAGCTGTATAAGCTTTTATTGACAAAGAAAAATGAGATTCTTGCCCGTGACAGTGAGGCTCTCTCCCTGTTGCTCGCCCTATCTTTGGAGGTGAAGATCTGGTATATCGAGCAGGACCCCACAGAATCGCTTGGCATCAGGCAGATGCTCAATCTGGGCCATACCTTCGGCCATGCCTTGGAGTCCTCATCCCACTTTGGTCTGGGCGGACATGGATCGTGCGTAGCCTGGGGAACTGGAAGGGCCCTGGAAGCCGGTGCAATGCTGGGCATCACAGACAAGGCATACGCTTCAGGGGCATCCAAGCTTTTCAAATCCTACGGCTATAATATGGACTACCGCATAGGGCGCGGGGACTGGATAGATTTTAGGGAGCATCTTCTCAAGGACAAAAAGAAAGAGGCCGGAAAGGTGCTCTTTGTCCTGATGGAAAAACAGGGCAAGGCAACTCTCAAGCCTCTTGATATGCAGGCTGTGCAACACTTGGTGATCACAAAACCTATATTTTAGTCTATTCGACCATTTTTAACAGTTTCCCATAAAGCTTGCCAACTTGATTGGCAAGCTTTATTTCTCCTGCATCCTCAAACCTGTCGCCTAGCTGCAAAAGGGTATACAACGCGCTGTCAAGCGCATCAAAGCCATCATGATTGAAAGTGAAACGGAAATTTCCGTCTCCACTCTCCTCAAATCCGACAAAGCCCAGCATCTTGCGATCCTTCTTATTTCGGCTGAGGGTCATGATCCAAGTCAGGTTATCAACCAGCGTCTGCTTGTCTGCGATGGTGTAGATGCTCCTTGGGGGGTTGTCTAAAATACCCTTCTCAATATCAATCTTTCCAAACAGATCGAGAATTGAGAAGAACTTATCTCCGTAATGGATATAGTATCCCTGATACAAAAGGGCTGCAGGGAAGTTCTTTGGCCTTTTGGGTGCTTTCTCATTGGTCTGATAGAGATAGTCCAAATCCTCAAGGGGTATGATGGGAACTGTACGTTTGTTCTTCTTGCCCAGAGCGAGGGTGGGGTAGGTACGCTTGTAGACCTGGACGACAGACTTGCCCTTTGCAATGCTTTCGCCTTTCTCTTCTGCCTCTTGTTGTCTGCGCAGATCTTTTTTCGAGAGCTTTTTCTCACCCTTTTGGGTAAGGGCTGTCAGTTGTCTGTAGATATCGGGGTTGATGTCATCAAGCCAAGCCTTTTCAAGGGGGCTTACCGAGCGGGCGTACATTCGACTAGTCTGCACAATTTCACCTGCGATGATGAACTGGGGCAACGTCTTGAAGTAGGCACTGCCCGGGTGGATGAATACCTGGTTTGCCGTGAGGCTCTTGTACATGTTTCGCTCCGCCTTGATGCAGATGTACTGCAACAGGCCGCTTGCTATACAGCTGAGGTACTCGCGGATATTTCCTCCATGCGTGAGGGGAAACCCTATTTCACCACAGATTTCTCCAAGTTGTTCATCGACATGTACTATCTCCTGCATCCCTTGGTAGTCGAGGTAGTACTTCTTGCAAAATCTTTCTTTTGCCTCTTTTGTGGTGTTTGCTGTGTACTTCTTGAAAATGTTCAGGTAGGAGACAAAGTCCCCGTACTCGGAGTTGTTGAGCTGTTTGTGAGCAGAACGCGAAAGGTCTTCTTCACCGGGGGTGAAGAGAAACGGATTCTTCGTTGAGAGGAAGGATACTGCGATAAGCACCTCTTCCAGGACATCGGGATAGTGTACCAATGCTTCGACCAACACACGCGAGTGTCTGGGTAGCAGGGGAAACTTGCACATCAGTGACCCGACGGTGGTAAGGTGACGGTTTTCGTCAATGGCCCCGATAAAGCGCAGCGTATCCTCTGCACTGGTAATGGCGCTGTTCTTGGGACGAGTGATGAAGGGGAAGTGCTCATAGTCATAGATTGCCAAGTCACTCATTCTCAGCACTACTTCACTCAAGTCGGTTCTGAGGATCTCTTCGGTGCTATACAGCATCCGGTCCTTGAAGTCCTCTTCGCTGTAGAGGCGGTAACAGGTGCCGGGGGCTGTTCGCCCCGCCCGTCCCTTGCGCTGGTCACAGCTGCTTCGGCTGGTTGGAAGGGGGACAAGCGATGAGGTGAAGTCCTTTTGGTTGTAGAAGTTCATCTTGGCTATGCCGATGTCGATGACAGCTGTGATGCCGTCTATGGTGACACTGGTCTCGGCTATGTTGGTAGCCACAACGACCTTGGTCATGCCTTCGCTGGTATCATTGAAGACAGACTCCTGCTCTTCCTTGCTTAATCGCCCAAACAGGGGGTAGATTTCAAGAAGCTTTTCCGTATCGGCCATATACAGGGCGTTGACACAGTTGGTTATATCAAACTCTCCACTCATGAAGACTAGGATATCACCCATTTTCTTGCGGGCCTGGTGCATGACTATCTTGGTGATGGCCTCAACCTGGTGCTCGAGATTATCCTGTTTAAGGGGGTTGTATACTATGTCAATGGGATAGATCTTGGCATCGATGCTGATAACCGGTGCATTTCCAAAGAACTGGCTGAAGACCTTGGTGTTTATGGTTGCACTGGAGATGATGACCTTGAATTCTGGTCGGTTCTTCATGACATCCTGCAAAAGACCGAGGATGAAGTCGATGTTAAGCGAGCGCTCATGTGCTTCATCTACAAGGATGACACTATAGTTCTTCAGCAGGGGGTCAGCCTTCAGCTCCATAAGCAGAATCCCGTCGGTCATGACCTTGATCCTGGTGTTATGGGTAGTCGTATCATCAAAACGCATCTTGTATCCTACATAGTCATCGGTAGTGTTTACCTGCTTTCTGATGTAGTCCGACACGCTGAGGGTGGCTATTCGCCTTGGCTGGGTGATTCCCACCATGAGCGAGCTGGTATAGCCGGCTTCATGGAGGATTATGGGAAGCTGGGTTGTCTTACCGCTTCCGGTAGGGCTTTCTACTATGATGACCTGATTCTTATCAAGTGCATCGAGAATTTCCTTCCTGTGTTGGTACACAGGTAACATTTTCATATCTCTCAAATTAATTCCTTTTCAGTATGGAGATGGCTTCTTCGATGGTAATCATCTGATGCATCTCTCTGGTTTGTAAGTTTTTAAGGGTAACTTTCCCTGCGCTTTGTTCATCTTTACCACAGCTCAAGCCATAGGGTATATGGTTTGCTTCTGCATATTTGAACTGGGCTCCCAATTTCTTGTTTAGTAGGTATACATCGGTGCGTATCCCTTCAGAGCGGAACCTGCGTGCTAAAGAGTCGTACCAGGTTCTCAGGCTATCATCCAAGCAGAGAATGATGAGCTCCGAAGAGCTGGCCTTCTTTATAAGTGGGCTTTCAAGCTCTTCCAGGGCGGCAAGCAGGCGGTCGAGGCCGATGGAAGACCCTACACCTGGAAGCTGCTCCTTGGTATACAGTGATGCCAAGTCATTGTAACGGCCTCCGCTGCAGACTGATCCGAAATGGGGAAGTTCTGTCAGGAAGGTCTCATAGACAAGGCCGGTATAGTAGTCCAGCCC
>CAXYZP010000147.1:0-4693 GCA_964293175.1 uncultured Sphaerochaeta sp. | reverse complement strand
GTAGAATCCCTCTCCATGTCCATGATCAGAAACCAGACACCGGACAAGAAGCTGCTCAACGACCTCATGCAGGTTCGTACCACCATTGAGGTATCCGCTGCCAGAGAGCTCTCCCGTGATCCAAGCAGAATGCTCATCGTTCGTTCACTTGACCGTTGCTGCACCAAGATGGAACATCTGCTCCCTTCCCTTGAAAGCGGAAAGGACACAGATCTAATCGATCAGTTCAAGCAGGTGGACTTTGAATTCCACGCTACCCTGATCAAGTCAAACGACAATGCCATCCTGACCAGCATCTATGAGAACCTTGCTCCCCAGCTCTATATGGCACTCGATCGTCTTCCCGAATCCTACAACGAGCAGCGCAAGAAGGTAAACGAATATCGTTACCTGGTAGAGGCTCTGGAAAATGGACAGACCGACCTTGCGGTAGCACTCACTTTGGTCAGTCTGACCAACATTAAGGATAAGTTCGAATCTCTCAAATTCTAGAGATTACCGATTTTCAAAAACAGAGGAGCTTAGGCTTCTCTGTTTTTTATCTGAAGAAATATAAATCCCATAAGCAATTATTGTATTTATTGGAGGATTCCCTATGTCAAAAGCATGGTACATGTGTGCTATTTTGTACACCCTTTACAACTAATGACATATATTAAATATCTGATATATAGGTATTGCATAAAGTTACAATACGAGTTACTTTATATATAGTGTATAACATAGAACTTATGACATCTAAAAGATAGCGCATCGAATATACATAAAAGGATATCAGAATGAATTATATTTCTGAAACAAAATCAACCAGAATAGCAAAATCCCTTGAAGCAATGATATTGGATAACACGCTTAAAACAGGGAGTTTTCTCCCTTCCCAACAAAAGCTGGCAGATCAATTCAAAACATCCAGCCGCCCGATTAGGGAAGCCTTGAAGCTCCTTGAGGCAAAGGGGCTGGTTACCATAACACAAGGCAGACGTGCCCAAATACGCAGCAACAACCTCGACCAGTATGTGGGCTCGCTTTCTACCAAACTCGTCAACAGCCCCATCAGCACTGGCAAGCTCATGAGAAACCTCATGCAGGTACGTATCTCTGTTGCAACCAGTGCAGCAAGAGAGTTTACCCGCCTTGAGAATCGTGAGGCTTACCTTGCTAAACTGTGGAAAGCAAGCAACACCATGGAAGCGGCAGTGCCCAGGGTTTTCAAAAAAGATGCCGAAGGGTTGAAGATGTTCCAGGATGCTGAAAATGAGTTTCACCATATCCTTATCAATGCAAACGGTAACCAGATCCTTTGCAGCATCTATGATAACTTGGCTCCACTGCTAGTCTCTGCCTTGAACGACATAAAATTCACCCCGACACAAATAGAAAAGCGGGCTAGAGACTATATGTACCTCTGCGAAGCTCTAAAAAACGGCCAGACAGATCTTGCCGTCGCCTTGGTGCTGGTAACCCTAACCACCTTGGAGAACAAGGTAAATGACCGTTATCCTGACGAAAGTGCAATAGCGTACGCATAAGGCTTTCAGTTCTTCTGTAACAGGCCTCCCCTGTGGTATAGTCCACCGAGGAGGCTTTTTGTATGCTCACACCTATCATAGAAATCGTCCATGCAACAGTCAGAAGGCAGGGAAAGGCTATCCTTGATGATGTTTCCTTTACAGTCAATTCTGGCGAGCACGTTGCAATTATCGGTCCAAACGGTGCGGGTAAGTCAACCTTGGTCCAAGTCATCACAGAGGAGATTCACCCCCTGTACAACCCCCTTTCCAAGAGGGTCCTTTTTGGACACGAGCGGTGGCAGGTACTTGAACTGAGAAAGAGAATGGGCATCGTCTCACAATCCTTGCAATACCTGTGCAACAGCACCTACAAGGCATGGGAGATAGTGGCCTCTGGCTTCTTCAGCTCCATAGGGCTGGACTTCCATCACCAGGTAACAAAGGCCCACCTCGCCAGGGTAGAAGAAGTAATGAGAATCTTTGAGGTCTGGCACTTGCAAGACAAGCATATGAACCGCCTATCCTCTGGCGAGGCAAGGCGTGTCCTGCTTTGTCGAGCCAGCGTGCATGACCCTGAAGTACTGTTACTCGATGAAGCCGGAGCAAACCTCGACTTTCCTGCACGTCACCAGTACAGGGCTTCATTAGAGCAACTCTCTGAGAGGGGAAAGACCCTTATCCTTGCTACCCATGAACTGAGTGAGATCATCCCGGCAATAGAGCGTGTGGTGGTCATGAGCAAGGGGAGAATTGTTGCAGATGGTCCTAAAAGCGAGATTATCCGCGAAGATGTCCTGTCTTCAGTGTATGGCTCCAAAGTCTTTGTAGACCAGCGTGAAGGGCTCTACACCGCCTGGTGTTAAATACGAATTTCCAATTTTTCACACAACAAGGGTTTTTTGTAGTATATTTTATATAAGAACATTACAAGCGAGGTCTGCTATGAAACGTTGTTCCATCATAATTCACAGTGTAAGCGGTAACTGCTACATCATCGGGTCCTATTTGCAAGAGCTCATGATCGAGCGCAATGTGGATGCACGGATTTACCGTGTTGAAGATCCCGATTTACATATCTGGGCCAATACCCAAGAAACAACCAATGACTTTTACGAGGACATCCTTGCCCTCCCTGTGGCAAGTGCCGAAACCCTCCTTAAAAGTGATATGATCATATTGGGAAGTCCCACACGCTTTGGTAACACCTCAGCGGAAATGAAGGCTTTCTTGGATACTACCCTGCCCCTTAGCAAGGAACAGAGTCTGGAAAGCAAGTTTTTTGCCTGCTTCACCAGTTGCTCCCATTCCACCTGCGAAGGAGCTCATACCCTCAGTGCCATGATCTACTGGTCACAGAGCATGGGGATGCTCCACATCCCCTACGGTGTCCATGAAGAGAACGAGAGCTACGACCAACCGGTCGCAGGTATCGTTCACCTGGCAGGAAGGGAAGATTCCATTCGCCCAAGCGACAGGTTGGGTAAGGAGATGGAGACCTATGCCGATATCCTGAGTGCCTACATTCAGGAAGACGAGGAAGAAGAGCAAGAATAGTCTTTGCATAGAATGCATTAATAGAGGAAGCGACTTTTGGTTGCTTCCTCTTTTTTCTCTCTATTCTTCTTTTCAGGTGGTATATGCACGTTTCAGGCCTTGTATTTCCACGAAATGAAGTCGCATCCCACGATACTAGCCATGGGGGTATTTCAAGGCCTGTACTCCACATTCGCATCGGAATCCTTGGAGAAGAACTCCCGTATCCTGTGGATCCAACGCGCAAAACGTCCCTTTCCATAGCGAATTTTATAGTCATTGGTTGCACTCTCGATGGAAACCTCATGACTGCCACTCATATGTTTCAGATTATCCCAGTGCCTTACTATCCAAAGATAGAGATCTCCTTCGGTATTACCAGGAAAAGAAAGAAGTAGCTTCGCCCTACGCACCTCTTCGATGATGGGTGAGTAAACAGTACGGAACCACGAACGTGCAGCAGTCTCAAAGCTCAGCTCTTCATCCTTACCCTCGTTGAGATAATATTTGTGTACAAGGATATGGTTCACCATTTCAGGGTAGGAACCGGGAGAGGTGAAATGAATCTGGTCCATAGGTAGGAACGTAGGGGTGTACTGGGCTATAAAGCGCTCTCGCTCATACTCGACGACACGTCTGGCCAACTGCTTCATTGTCAGTCCGGCTTCAAGAGGTATCTCGGTATCGAGACCGACAACCTCAGCGTCGATAAATTCAATGCCCTGCGTCTTCGCCACCGATACCCGGTGGTTTCCATCACGAACGAAATACCAGTCCCCTACCTTATATACAGAGATGGGAGGGAGTATCACATACTCCATTGCAGCCCTGTCGATACTCTGCCAACGGGAGCGCAACATCTCTTTCTTGGGATAAAATGCTAAGGTAAAGTCCTGATACCTACCCTCACTTCCTATAATCTTATCCACATGAATGGTCTTCATCCCCAGATAGGTCTCATTCTTAGGCTTTATCAGCTCAGTGACGGCGTAAAGGGAGAGCAGGTCCGTATTCTTCCAGGCAAGACCACTTAACAGTGATTGCATCCTTCCACGAGTACGGGCCTTTTCAAAATCCTCTCTAGCTTTATGGGACATATCAATTGCCACTGTCTCTATCCTTTCCCAGTGAAGGGTCTTCCAACATATAGTTCTGAAAGACATTGATGATCTTTGTTTCTTTAAACACAGTATGCCTGTTTGCATTCAAGTCATGCAAGTGGATATGCCCATGCAAGAGGTATTTTGGCTTGAACCACTCCATAAAGGTCAGAAAGGCTGCAAATCCCCGATGACATCTGTCGGTATCATCACCCAACCCAAGAGGGGCGGCATGGGTCAGCAGAATATCGAGATACCTACCCCGGAACAGACGGTTGAATAACAAGGAAGGAACCATCTTCAGTATCCTGAAGAACATCTCCCTCTCAGAAAACTGGTGCTTGCCCCTGTTATACCGCATGGCCCCACCAAGGCCTGCTATAATGAGCTTGTTGCGCTTGTCATAGACAACCTTCCCATCGACATAATCCCCACCAAAAGCCGGAAGCAACTGCATCCCTCCCTTGTTGTCAGTATAGCCATACTGCACAACTGAAGACGAGGAGGAAAACTGGTGCAGGTATTCCAGATTATGGTTTCCAAACACAA
>CAXYZP010000146.1:0-4708 GCA_964293175.1 uncultured Sphaerochaeta sp. | reverse complement strand
GATTGCCATCCTATATTTTTCGTTTATGCCCAAAGAGAATTATCCGGATGTCTCGTGGATTCCCTTTGCAGATAAGGGGGACCATATGGTCGCCTATGCGGCCTTGGGTTTCTCCTTGTTCGTCGCTGTCTTGCAAATTCCGGGATCTGGAAAGATCAGAAAGGAAGGCCGAAAGCCTCACTCGACGCTCCACCTCACCTCGTGGGCAGGTCGTTCGATCATCATGACACTTAGCATTGGATTGTTGTTTGGTTTTATAGTCGAGCTGCTCCAGCCCCTTTTCGGGCGTTCCCGCGAATGGATGGATGTTGCTGCTGATTTTATGGGCCTTGTGGTTGGGTTGGCCATTGCTCTGGTCTTGCTCAACCTTATAGGCACCTATTTTGCAACTCGTCCATGGTTGTATGATCCCAATTGGAAGGTGGATAAGGATGAAACTCTCAAGGAAAATTAGCGAGGCATTGCAAGAGGCTGTCGTAAGACTGCCTGAGGATGTACTTTTCTGCATTAAACGGGGAAGGGAAGAAGAGGCTACATATGCCTCTGATGTGGCAAGTGAGACAAGCTTGGCTGTATTTGACGCCATTTTGCAGAATTTGGAGATAGCAAATACGACTTCGTTGCCCATGTGTCAGGACACCGGCATGTTTGCCGTCTTTGTCGATCTGGGCAGAACCTGCCCCCTACGTCCTGCGAAGATAGAGGCAGCCATCAACGATGGGTGTCTTGAGGCTGTAGAGAAGGCCTACTATAGGCGCTCGGTAGTCACCGATCCTGTCTTTAAGCGTAACAATACCCAGAATAACCTACCTCCCATCATCTATTGGAACCTTGTCGAAGGCGATGGTCTGACCATAAGGATATTGCTCAAGGGCTTTGGCAGTGAGAACTGCAGCTCTGTGAGGATGCTCAACCCCACAGGGGGGCCCAAAGCTGTCATCGGGGCCGTGTGCGACATCGTACGCCTTGCAGGGGGAAAACCCTGTCCACCTATCTTTATCGGAGTGGGCATCGGCGGGACCATGGAACGATCTGGTTATCTGAGCAAGCGTGCCTTGCTGCGTGATGCTCGCCTCTCCCATTCCGATCCTCCCTATGCCAAACTCGAAGAGGATATTCTTTCTGCTGTGCAGGAGCTTAGGATCGGAGGTGGCGGTTTTGGAGGTAGGGTGACAGCCCTGCATGTGGCGATAGAGCATGAACCTACCCATATAGCGGGCATGCCTCTCTCTGTTTCCATCAACTGCTGGGCAGACCGTAAGGCAGAGATTGTCTGGGAGGGAGAAGATGCGTAAGATTCAGTTGCCGATCGAAGAAAGCGAATTGCTTTCTCTTAATGCCTTTGACCAGGTCCTGCTCAGCGGAACGCTGTATGTGGGACGCGACCAGGTTCATAGTAGGCTCTTTGACTTGTTGGAGAACCATGAGGAGCTTCCTCTTGTCCTGCAAGGGCAGGCCATCTACTACATGGGACCTTCTCCTGCTCCTGCAGGCTTTCCCCTAGGAGCCTGCGGCCCTACAACCAGTGCCCGTATGGATCCTTTTGCACCCCGTCTACTGGATGAGGGATTGCGGGTCATGGTCGGTAAAGGACCCCGTAGTGCTGCGGTGGTCGCTTCCATCATACAGAACCAAGCTCTTTACCTACAGGCGTACGGAGGGTGTGGAGCCCTCTATGCATCGAAGATCAGGAAGGTGAAAACCCTTGCATTTGCCGAGTTGGGCCCTGAAGCTCTTTTGGAGCTGGAGGTTGAGGATTTCCCTGTCATTGTGGCCATTGATAGCAAGGGTAAGAGTGTATTCACGCGGTAAAGCGATAATTATATCCGTAGAGCACTGATTTGTAATGTTTTACTGGACGTTTGGGCGTATGTGCGTTACAGTTTTCTGTATGCAAGCCTCTTCTTGGTTGTTGCTGTCCTTTAGGGGTGAATGACAGTGCGATCCAAGGTAGTGCACGCCCTGTTCTGTAACGGTGTGTTCGGAGGCAATACCCCTGCAGCGGAAGGTTGTGCCGTGAAGAATTTTTTCCTTGTTTGCATCTCGTCTTGTATCGTGATGCTCTCTCTAATTAGTTGTAACGTGTCAGAAGAGCCGGCAGTGGTGCAAGAACCTACCATACCTGGTCTGACAACCCCCAGTCTCCCTGCTGTCCAGACAAAGACAGAAATAGTGGTTACAGACGCCATCAAGGACAAGCCTAGGCCTGTCTCTCTCGATGAGCGCTTTAGCTATACCTATGGCTATATGCTCTTTTCGACTATGAGGGAACAGGGTTTTGATAATCTTGACAGTGAATTCTTTGCCAAGGGTGCCCTCGATGCCCAGATGGGTTCGGGCTACTTCTCCCAAGATGAAATGTCCAAAGTCCTCTACGAAGTGCAGAATAAGATGTTGGAAATTGCCCAGATTGAGCAGGATGCGCTTGCGAGCGAAAATCTTGAGCGTGCAGAGTCCTTTCTTGCCCTCAACAAGGATCAGAAAGGGGTAAAGGTGACAGCATCAGGGTTGCAGTATAAGGTTCTCACTGAAGGCCAGGGTATCAAGCCCACTGACGTAGAGTTGGTTGAAGGCGATTACCAGATGCTGTTCCTCAATGGGCGTGTGGTCGACTCCTCCTACGAGCGTGGTCAATCGTCGCGTTTCCAGTTGCAGGCCATCGGGGTCCCAGGCTTCATCGAAGGTGTGAAGCTGATGAGTGAAGGGTCTAAATATCAATTTTGGATCCACCCCAAACTTGGCTATGGCACGGAAGGGACTCAGAGCATCGATCCCAATACCCTGCTCATTGTCCAAGTGGAGCTCAAGAGCGTAGAGAGCATTTAGTGAAGGCTACAGAATAGTTCCAGCATCTCGGGCAGGCTGTGCATCTCATAGGTAGGCTTTACTTCAGAGGTGTTCTTGTGCTCTCCTTCCATATTGATCCAGAGGGTATCAATCCCATAGGAAACGCCTCCTTGTATGTCGCTGGTGAGGCTGTCACCGATCATCATGCATTCGCTCTTCTTCCCTTCCAAGCCGGTTCTTTCGAACATGGCAGAGAAGAATTGTGCATCGGGCTTCTGGGCTCCTATCTCTTCACTGATGAAGATATCCTTGAAATACTTGCCTGTCTCTGACTTTTCAATGCGGCCCCTCTGCACGTTGGCAATGCCGTTTGAGGCTAGAAAGAGGGTATACCCGCGTTCGATGAGTGTATTCAACAACGGTAGGCTCTCTTTGTAGAGAATTCCCTGTTCAGCGAGGTAGCTCTGGTAGGTCCTGCTGGCAAGAGCAGGGTCAAGAGACAGGGATTCAGAAGCGAAGAAATCCTCAAAGCGTTTGGTCTTAAGGGTCGCTTGGGTGATTTCAAAGCGCTCAAATGCTTTCCAGCACGCTTCATTGCAGGCCTTGTATGTGTGTAGTTGTTTTGCTGTAGCATTGAAGCCTAGCTTTGCAGCCATCTGGTAGAATGCGTGGTTTTCCGCCTCATTAAAATCAAAAAGCGTTCCATCCGCATCAAAAAAAAGATATCTATACATTGGTGCTATACTCCTTTACTTGCTTTGTCGCTCCCTGTACCATAAAGAAAAATGGATTATCTGTAAATAATACCAGAAAAAGGAGTGTGTCATGGCAGAATCATTTATGAAAAAGCATCTCAACACCACCGCAGTGCTTGCAGCCATCCTGTCGATACTCGGTGTGTATATGATGTTTCAGGGTGAATCATTTGCAAAGGCCTTTGTCGCCTTGCTTGGACTGGGAATGGTGATTACAGGAATCAACTCCCTTATTGCAATGCGCACCTATGCACTGGGACCGCGTAACAAGAGTGCTTTGGTCATCAAAGGGCTTGTCAATATTGCCGTAGGTGTTTTGGTGATCATCCTTTCGCTGTCCACCAAAAATTTCAGTACGCATATACTGCTCTATATACTTGCCGTCCAGCTCTTGATCTCAGCTGTCATCTCAATTTTGCAAGCTTTTTTACTGCGCAAAGGCAACGTCAGTGTCGCTCCTTTAGTATCTGAAGCGCTTTTCTCTGTTGTACTTGCTATCTTGTTCTTTGCATTTCCCACCCAGATAGGCGGTCTGCTGCTCAAGCTGGTGGGGGTGGTATTGCTTGCCTCCGGCATAGCGATGTTTGTCTGGTCCATACGGGTAAGAAAGCTCACCAGACAGTACAACCTAACCATCGAGGGTGAGGCTGAAGTGATAGGTGAGCCAAGCTCCCACCAGGACAATTCCTGATCAGGGAACCAAGAAGGTCCCTAGAATACCGAAACGAGAAATGCCGCTCTCATCCGGAGCAGACTCTCCCCCAATGGTCAGCATAGCTGATTCGAGGGGGAGTATTTTTCTGCTGTAGATGAAGTCGACCCGCTCGCTCCATGCCGGTGTGACAAGCGTATTGCCTGCATTGGTCGCTTCGCTGAAGTGGGTGAGCCTGTAGGTGTCGTAATATCCCTCATTTTCCAAAAAGGTGGAAAGTGGCCAGAGATAGTCTGTCTGGCGATATGCAACGGGGCTGAAAGTATTCCAATCCCGATAGGATGGTTCGTATAGGGAAGCACCCAAGAGGGTGGCTACCGTAAGGGAACCTTCCCCAAGCATTGTTTGCAGGTGGGCTAGCCTGTCCTCTGAGAGGTTTTTCTGTGTTGTCTGCCAGGTATCTCCATCGTCAAACTGCTGTGCAACTTGATATTCGGGAAGGTTGGCAACTATA
>CAXYZP010000145.1:0-4751 GCA_964293175.1 uncultured Sphaerochaeta sp. | reverse complement strand
TCATGAGTGCCAGAAGCCAATTGAACACCTTCAAGTCCTTCATAAAGAAACCCCACAACATCATCCTGGTCGTCCTCGTTGTTGTACTGGGGTATCTGACTCTTGTTCCCCTGCTAACTATCGTAATGGACACTATCACCGTCCACTCTTCGGAAGCTCGGTTTGTCAAACAAGAGACAGGGACCTTGACCCTCTATCACTGGAAAAAAATGTTTGCCAGTGGCATCACCAGCCAAAAGACGTTCTATGAACCTTTCTTAAATACATTGGTGGTCGCTTTTCTCTCCTGTGTCATGGCCATTATTGTCGGAGGCTTCTTTGCCTGGACAGTGACCCGGACCAATGTCAGGGCTAAAGGTTTTATCTCCACGGTATTTGTATTTCCGTACATCATGCCGGCCTGGACCTTAGCGATGGCATGGCTAAACTTCTTCAGAAACTCACGCATAGGAGGGGCTCCCGGGCTCTTTACCGTGCTTACCGGGATAGAGACGGCAAACTGGTTTGCCTATGGTCTCTTTCCCATAGTCATCGTGCAGGGGTTGCACTACGCACCCTTTGCCTACATCCTGATAGGAGGAATCCTAAGAAACATGGATGCTAACCTCGAGGAAGCGGCAATGCTGCTGCATGCCTCGCGTTTTCAGATAACAATGAAAATCACTCTTCCTATTGTGAAACCGGCCCTGCTTTCCACGTTCCTGTTGGTGTTCTCATCTACGATGAGCGCCTTTGCCGTTCCGGCCTTTCTCGGTAGCCCGGTACGCTATCAGGTGCTGACCACCCAGATGTTCCGTACTCTCAATGGTATGAACCCAGGCTATGGTTACATTATGGCCCTGGTAATGATCGCCATCGGAGTGGGTATTCTCATGCTTAACCAGTGGATAACCGGCAGGCGTAAGTCCTATACGACCATTACAGGGAAAAGTTCCAATATCTCGCTGTTCAACCTGCGCAGATGGAGAACCCCCCTCACTGTTGTGCTCATCACCTTCTTGTTGATGATAGCCATCCTTCCGCTGTTCTCCTTCGCCATCGAGTCCTTCATCATGGCCCCGGGAGATTACTCCTTCTCCAACTTCACTACCGAGTTCTGGATCGGAGCGGGTAGGGCGGACATTGCCAACAGCGAACCCGGCATCCTGCGTAACCCCTCTATTTGGCTTGGTCTGACAAACAGCCTCAAGCTTTCCATCATAGTCTCCCTTATAGCAGGGACGGTGGGAATACTTGCAGGGTACTCCATTGCAAAACGCAGAGGGTCACGTCTGGCCACCTGGGTAAACAACCTGACCTTCTTCCCCTATCTTATGCCTTCCATGGCATTCGGTGCGATATTCCTCTCCATGTTTGCTGTGCGTAGGGGGTTCATTCCTGCTTTGTACGGCTCCTTCTGGCTCCTGGTCATAGTAGGTGCGGTCAAGTATCTTCCTTTTGCCTCAAGAAGCGGCATCAACGCGATGCTCCAACTCTCAGGCGAGATCGAGGAAGCCGGTACCATCATTGGTATCGGGTGGTGGAAGAGAATGACCCACATCATTATCCCTATACAGAAAGCCACCTTTATAAGCGGGTATCTGTTGCCCTTCATCTCCTGTATGCGAGAACTCTCGCTCTTTATCCTGTTGGTTTCTCCTTCCACGAGAATCCTCACCACGCTGCTGTTCCAGTACAATGAAAAAGGCTGGAACCAGTATGCAAATGCTATCAACCTGATGATCGTAGTCATCGTGGTAGGGCTCAACCTTTTGGTTACCAAACTGACAGGCGCCTCCATCGACAAGGGAATCGGAAACAACTAAGGAGCATAAGATGCCAAAGATTGAATTAAAGCACGTTACCAAACGTTTTGGAAAATTTGTAGCAGTGGATGACCTGAACATGGTCATAGATGACCGTTCTTTTGTTACCTTGCTCGGTCCTTCAGGATGTGGAAAGACCACAACCCTTAGGATGATCGCAGGATTGGAGACCCCTACTGAGGGAGAGATTTTAATCAACGACAAGTTGGTGTTCTCTTCTGAAAAGGGTGTGGATGTTCCACCGGACAAGCGGGATGTGGGCTTTTTGTTCCAGAACTATGCCTTATGGCCTCATATGACGGTATATAAGAATATAGCTTTTGGTCTGGAAAATCTGAAGTGGAGCAAGGCCGATACCAAGGAAAGGGTGGAGGAGCTGCTGACCATGCTCAAGATATCCGAGTTTGCAGCTCGCTATCCGTCTGAACTCTCCGGAGGACAGCAACAGCGCGTCGCCATTGCCCGTACCCTAGCCACAGGTCCCAAGGCCTTGTTTATGGATGAGCCCTTAAGCAATCTCGATGCAAAGCTGAGGATGGAAATGCGTACCGAACTCAAGCGCCTGCACAGGGAGACCGACTCCACCTTTGTCTATGTTACCCATGACCAGCTGGAAGCGATGACCCTCTCGAGCAAGGTCTGTCTGATGAAGGAGGGCTACATGCAACAGTATGCCCCTCCTTTGGAAGTCTATCGTCGTCCAGCGAATACCTTCACTGCTGATTTTGTAGGCTCTCCAAATATCAACCTCATCAAGGCCGAGGTGACCAAGGCCAATCCTTTTATCCTCTCCCTTCCGGGCAAGATAGAGCTTGTATATGAGCCTCTGGACAAGATGCATCTGAAGGTAGGGCAGAAGGTAATCCTAGGGATTCGACCTGAACACGTCGCAATCACTGAAGATCCTTCCATGATCGGGGCAACAGTGCTTACATCCCTGCCCTCAGGGATGGAAACTATAGTACAATTGAAGATGGGAGAGAGTTATATCCATTCAGTGGTGTTCGGTGACCTTGATTTTGATCTTGAGAAACAGGTAGGATTAAGTTTTGCTTCAGGAAAGTTCAATCTCTTTAATGAGGAGACGACACTGAACCTAGGGCAGGGGCTTTTGAAAAAAGCCTGAAGATACTAATTACCATGGAGGACACACTCACTCATTTTGGGTCTTGTGTCCTCTTTTTCTGTAAAAGTACGACCTTCAGTACAAAGGACTGGGAATGAAAAAAAATCTTTTTAAAGCGTATGATATCCGTAGCAGGCAGACTAATTTTGACGAGGAGACCTCACAAGGTCTCTGTCACGCTATAGCATACTACATGCTCCATGATGTAAAGACCAAAAGTGTGGTCTTGGCAAGGGACTCACGCCTTGGGGGTGATTCTCTGATGCAGACTGCCTTGGATATCTTTGTGCAGTCCGGACTGACTGTCTATCTTGAGGCCAACCCCATAGGGTCCTGCCAGTTTTACTATGCCTGTATGCAACACCCCGAAAGTGGTGGTGTCATGATAACCGCCAGCCATAATCCCGGCTCCTACCTTGGAATGAAGATCGTGGCAAAGGATGTGGAGAGCGTCTCTTTGGAGAGTGGACCAGAAGGTGGGCTTGGGAAGATTGAGTTTTATTATGAAAAACCCTTGTTGGCTAACAGGCGCAAGGGTGGAAAGATTGTTCCCATTAATACGATGGATCAGTATATCGATTACTCGATGCGTCTCTCTGGTGTGAGCTCTGGTAGCCTTGAGGGTATTCCTGTCGTCTGTGACTTCCTTCATGGAAGTTTTGGCTCTGCTGTGAGCCGTGCCCTTACCCAGTGTGGGGTAGACGGTGTGTATCGCCATCTGGTGCCCAATGGCAATTTCCCCGTAGGTGATCCCAACCCAGGGAAGGAAGCGAGCATGCGAAATACGCTTGCCTATCTAGAGGAACATCCTACTGATCTCTGCTTTGCCTATGATGGTGATGGGGACAGGATGGATCTTATCTACAAGGGAAGCCAGCTCACTCCGGCCTTTGTCATGGGAATCCTAACCAACGAGCTGAAGACCATGTTTGCTCCGTACTATGGTCTTGAGGCTGAAAGCTTTGAACCGACCTTCCTGTTTGATATCAAGGCTTCCCCCACACTCCTGTTGAAGAGTGTCATGCAGGGTAAGAAGATTGCCCTGGTGCAGAATGGCCATTCCTACATAAAGAGTGCCCTCCTGAAGGGTCGGGACGATCATCTCCTGGCTGCTGTGGAAGAGTCTGCCCACTATTATCTGCAATTCCCCCAGAGTGTAGGGCAGTGGGATGCTCCCAAGTTCTCTACAGAGAATACCTTGTTCTATACCTTGCTGATCTTGAAGGCCTATGTAACCGACCCAGCTCGCTTTGATGAGGCGAAAAGACTCCAGGATAGCTCTTGGAGGGCTAGGGAGTGGTCTATCATGATCAAGGAGCCCAGCAAACGTCAGGCCTTGCAGAACGCTATTGAGGAACTCCTGTTCAAGATGGGGGCCACCAAGGTCACCGAGAATGAACAGGGTAAAACTCTCGGTGCTTCGCTGTATCGTTTCAATCTTCCTTTGCACTATGATGCGAAAGCAGAGCTCAAGAGTCCCTGGTTCCAGGTCTTCCAACGTGTCAGTCAGAGCGAGGACGCCCTACTCAGGTGGGAGGTCATTGCCAGTGACGAGAGGATAGGGCAGACGGTATTTGAAGAGATCGCCAAGGTGCAGCAGAGCTATAGGTAAGGTATATAGGGTTGTACTGGCATCATTCTAAATGATGCCAGTAACGACCAAACATATACAATACATATATAGGTAAAACTAATAAATGACAGGCATCCACATTAGAGGATGCCTGTTCATAATCTATTTCATGATATTTCAGATCATAGTATTATTTGTAGATTTCTCTCCTGCGACCTATCACTAAAACTAATATGATGATATTCTC
>CAXYZP010000144.1:0-4763 GCA_964293175.1 uncultured Sphaerochaeta sp. | reverse complement strand
GTTCATCCCCATGGCCCATTTCCATAAGGACCTTCAGAAGTTCAGGACTTAGAATTGATGGTATGTTGTTAAGCATGTCAGACTCCTATAAAAGAAATTTCATTGCAATAAAGCAATTCTCATGTAATAATACAAGAGATGTAAACGATTACATTACACATGATATACCAAGGGGGACCTTATGGCAAATGTTTCTGATAACAAAATGATCAAGGCGGAAAAGCGTTACGCTGGAGCGCTTCCGAAAATTGGAATCAGGCCTACCATTGATGGAAGGCAGAGAGGAGTGCGAGAATCACTCGAAGAGCAGACTATGAACATGGCAAGATCAGCTGCAAAGCTCATTAGCGATAATGTACGGCACAGTACAGGAGAACCTGTAGAGTGTGTCATCGCTGATTCCACCATCGGTGGGGTACGGGAAAGTGCCGATTGCGCTGAAAAGTTTGCTAGAGAAGGGGTGAACATCACCCTGACAGTCACACCCTGCTGGTGTTACGGGACAGAAACCTTCGATTTCGACCCTCTCACCGTAAAGGCAGTATGGGGCTTCAATGGTACTGAGAGACCAGGGGCCGTCTATCTTGCTGCAGTACTTGCCGCCCATACCCAGAAGGGACTGCCGGCTTTCGGCATCTACGGCAGAGATGTCCAGGACAATGACGACACCTCCATCCCCTTTGATGTTTCTGAGAAGATCCTTCGCTTTGCAAGAGCCGCCCTGGTTGTGGCAACCATTCGCGGCAAGAGCTATCTCTCCATCGGCGGATGTTCGATGGGTATCGGCGGCTCCATTGTCGACCAGGATTTCCTTCAGGATTTCCTAGGCATGAGAACCGAGGCTATCGACATGTGCGAGATCGAAAGAAGAATCGCCGAAGGGATCTACGATAAAAACGAGTACAAGCTTGCAATCAGTTGGGTACGTGAAAACTGTATCCAAGCGGAAGATACCGTCAATGCCCCTGAAAACCGCAGAAGCAAAGAGCAGCTGGACAAGGATTGGGAGTATTGCACAAAGATGGTCATGATCGGTCGCGACCTGATGATAGGCAACCCAGAACTCGCCAAGGCAGGCTTCGGTGAAGAGGCATTGGGACACAATGCAATCGCATCAGGTTTCCAAGGCCAGAGACAGTGGACCGACCACTGGCCCAATGGTGACTTCATGGAAACGATGCTTACCACGTCCTTTGACTGGAACGGTATTCGCGAGCCCTACATCGTTGCTACAGAGAATGACTGCCTCAACGGTCTCGGAATGCTTTTCTGTAAGCACCTGACCAACCGCGCCTCCATCTTCAGTGATGTAAGAACCTACTGGAGCCCTGACTCCATCAAGAGAGTCACCGGCTGGAAGCCAGAGGGTCTTGCAAAGGATGGGTTCATCCACCTGATCAACAGTGGCGCCACCACCTTAGATGCCAACGGCCAGATGAGGGACAAGAATGGTAAGAGTGAGATGAAGAGGTTCTGGGACATCACCGATGAAGATGTGAAGAACGTTTTGGACAACACTCGTTTCAGCGCAGCTAACTGCGGATATTTCCGTGGCGGTGGTTTTAGCTCTACCTTCCTCAGCGAAGGGAACATGCCTCTGACTATGGTCAGGATAAACCTGGTAAAGGGTGTAGGCCCTGTGTTGCAGATTGCAGAGGGCTGGACCTGTGAAGTGCCTGAGAATGTCTTCGATATCATCAACAAGAGAACTGACCAGACTTGGCCAACCACATGGTTTGTACCCAGAACCGATGGTAAGGATGGTCCTTTCAAGGATGTCTACGCTGTTATGGCAAACTGGGGAGCCAACCATGGAGCTCTCGGATTTGGTCACATCGGTGCTGATATGATAGCTCTTGCTTCTATGTTGCGCATCCCGGTATGCATGCACAACGTTCCAGAAGAGCAGATCTTCCGTCCTAGTGCATGGTCAGCTTTGGGCATGGACAAGGAAGGATCTGACTATAGGGCTTGTAAGAACTTCGGACCTTTGTACGGTAAGTACTGAGCGAACAGGTAACTGAGAAACAAGCTACAAGGCAACGAAGAATATAACAGAATAATTAGAATTTGAATTACAAGAGGAGCTGATCATCGGGTCAGCTCCTCTTATTGTAATCAATACACTATGTGCCATGCTCTTGGCATAGACGCTCGATCTTTCTTGATGGAAAAGGCTGTCCTTTCACAACTGTTCAAATCTAATCTTGCATCTCAAGATTATTGCACCAGCAAAACTACAGAATAGAAAAGGAAAGAGTGAACCTCTCCTCTTCCTGAAAACTTAGAAATGACTTATTTCTGTTGCATCAATGGTCATGGTCTGGATCAAAGAAACCAGCACTTCCTTGCTCACAGAAAGGTTTTTTCCCATTCGCTTACGGTACTGTGGAAAATCAACAAGGTCCCACCATATTTCTCGCGATAATCAAGGATTTTTTTCATCAGGAGGGTTTCCTTTGTAGAAATGGGATCGTTCAGCCAATCATCAATGATAAGACACTGCATTTTTCTGTAAAGGTTCAGCAAATCGCTTAGAGTTCCTCAAACAATTTTGCATACTTTATTTGGATTTCTATTCAATTGCATTTATACCTGCATTCCTCTAATTCCTTAAATTTAAGGTTTCAGCACTATATACTGTCCGCTTTTTTTAGATCCTTCTCGTTGAAGAAACCCCTTATCAGTCAGTTCTTTTATGGCTCTTTGTACAGTTCTAACAGGAATTCCTAAATTGTTGGAAATCTGTTGCTGTGTAAGTTGTCCATTGCTTTCAATTGCTTTCAAGACAAGTAGTGTATTTTCGGATAGTTCGGTCCCATTGCCATTTAACCCGCCATTTAACCCGCCATTTAACCCGCCATTGTTTTTCTTACTAAGAATTTCCATGGCTTCCTTATTGTATTGGAAGTTCACCGAGATGAAATGATCTGAAATGTCGAAGATATCCTTGGGATAGGCTTTCAGGATCTTCTTCATCCCTGAACCAAGCTGTTCACATAGGTCCATATCAGAGAATATTCTCATGAGGGGGGTGCGGACAAAAAGTTGGACTTATCTATGATGCTAAACCAAGACTCCTGCGATATTCAAGAGGGCTCCTCCCTCCCAAAGACATTGGCTGATTTCATTTTTCGACTTCCCTTCGCTATTCAGCTGGAGAATCTTTTTGTAATCTTTCATAACCTACCTCCGTACTTACTATTGGGCTTACGCCCTCAAATATTATACGGCTGAAAATCATAGGCACACAGATTTGCTACCTATGCTCTTCTGCAGTTTCATAGGATTCTCATCTGTAGTTTTGGTAGGATTCTGTTATGTTGTTTTACTGGTGTAATCACTCAAGAACTAGAAAGACTCAGGTCCAAGTTTTTCACGAAGGATCCAAAGTGTAGTATCATCTCACTTTTCTGACTAGTGAACAAAAGATGCTTGAGATCCTGTTGTTTGCTCGCAAGGTCAATTTCAATGAGACGTAGTGACAGGGCAGCTTTCAATTCCTCTTCATTGTGGATTCCCTGTTTTATTGCAAGGAAGTTGTAATCTGGCTTGGTCTGAGCCAAAAGGAACATGGCATCGTAGAAATCCCTACCTTTACCCCGGTTCAACAGGGCAGAAAGCTTCATGGAGCAAAGGACATCATCAGGGGGGACGGGAACCGGAAAATAAAAGCCACAACTTTGTATGAATGCAGGTTTCGTCTTGTATAAGACCTCTTGATCCTGCATCTCAACCTTTATGAGAAATCTGGCATTTTTATATCCACTCAGATCTAGTGAGAACAGCAGTTGTGGAAAATAGATGCTTCGCCTAAAGGCTGTGAGTGCATCATGCTCGCGTTCTTTTGGCTCGACAGTGTATCCGAGATTCGTAAGATACATGAGAACTCCATCAGTCATCGATAGAAACTCTTCCCGAGACATATTCTTACAATCAAAATCCAGATCTTCAGAAAATCTATCAATATGTTTGATAAGTCGCAGGTTCGTCCCTCCAATGAAGGAAAGCTTTGTGATATAGGGGGTATTTGAAAGATGTTCAAGAATTTGGCATTGGATATATTCCTTGATCATAAGTTTTTGGTATTCCGTATTTTCTCTGATTCCAGGGGGAAAGAATTCCTTGAGAGCTTGGATGTCGATCATAGATATACTCCTTTCAAACAGGCGATTCGTCTCTCCAAGACCTTTGAACCAAATCTATCCAGGTACTCTTCGAGTCTGGTCATGTTCAATTCATCCTGCATGAAGTCGATATCCAGACGAAGCTCCTGCATATCCTTTTCTGCATTGTACTGTGGATTCAGATACAGGAAGTCGAGTAGAGCTTTCTCAGG
The DNA here is from genome assembly GCA_964293175.1 of uncultured Sphaerochaeta sp. Taxonomy (GTDB): domain Bacteria; phylum Spirochaetota; class Spirochaetia; order Sphaerochaetales; family Sphaerochaetaceae; genus Sphaerochaeta. The sequence goes on along the minus strand of CAXYZP010000144.1, from coordinate 424 downwards.
GGTTGCAAGCAACATCCTCCAATTTTTGGTAAGGGTGGAATTTTCACTGGTATACCCAAACATCAACTCTGGCTTGACTGATCGATAGGAGAATTCCCCAAAAGGATTATGGAAGCTTGCGGTCTTTCTCGCAGTCACGCTGGTAATGTGCACAACTCCTTCAGGGATCATTCCATAGAAGGAGAGTGCAGACTGTAGGCTTACATAGGAAGGAGCGTATATTTTGTTGGAAAAATAGAAAGGCGCGTCTCCATTCCCCACAAAAGAAGGGAACGTGTAATACCCTTGGCGTAATCTGATCAGTTTGCCTTGTTTTTCCCACCGTCCGAAATTGTTCCTGTCAAACTGTTCATGCCAAATCTTTACCTGATGAGTCGAAAAACAACCAAGAGGAGAAAAGAAATCTCTGAAATCAAGATAGGAA
>CAXYZP010000143.1:0-4787 GCA_964293175.1 uncultured Sphaerochaeta sp. | reverse complement strand
TGGTTCCTATAAGAAGGATCCCAAGGTCAAGGACGTGATGCTCAATCTGCTCAAGCACGGCCGATGGTCGTCGGTACGCTCCATGGCGAGCAAGACTCTGGCTCGCATAACCGATACGACTGAATATCTGCCCCTGATAAATGATCTTTCCCACTCTGCAAAGCATATTGATGAGATTATAGACTATCTCATAGCCAAACGGCATATGGATAAGGACGGCACTTTTTTCCAGGAGTTGTTTATCTCTGTCGAACAGGGCAGGAGCGCTACCTTCCGTCAGACCCGCTATGCTGTCATAGCATCATTCTTCAAGTTCGGCTCCCCTAGGCTTTCAACCTTGTATGAGCAGCTGAACAGTGGGAATATCAAGGGATTTTTCCCTAGCTTCCTTTCTGAAGCAAGGGATCTCAACCAGATAGACCTGCACTATGATGAGGTTCTCTCCATGTTCTACAACAACAAATGGGTTGAACTTAGGGATTTTTGCCTAGCTATCCTGGATGAATCCAATCTTAGCTATGACCCCTGTCTGGAAAACTTAAAGTTAGGGGTTCTCAAGTCCCGTGAGATGGACATCGACCTGTTTGATATCCAAGATGCCCTTGCAGGACTCTATTTCGCCTACTCATTGGGAAAAAATACCAAAAGCTGAAGCAAGAGAGGGCTCTTTTGCCCTTACTCTTGTACCATGAAAAAATATTCTATCGTAGCATTATCTCTTATCGGGCTCACCCTTCTCCTGTTTGTAGGGTGTGGGTGTTCTCTCGATGCCCAGGCCTCGAATGGGAAAGAGTTCAAAATTCTCACCTACAATGTACAGAATCTTATGGACGACCAGCTCGATGGGGATGAATATCCAGAGTACCGTCCTTCGGAGAAGTGGAGTACGGATTCCTACCATATGCGCCTGAGGACCCTGAACGAGGTGCTCACCAACCGTAGTATCGGATGGTGCGATGTCCTGGTGTTACAGGAAATTGAGCATGAAGGGGTAATAGCCGACCTGCTTGAACGGCATTTAGGGCGAAAAGGGTATCTTTGGTATGCCGTTGCCAAAGGCGAAGGCTCTGCCATCGCCACGGCAGTGATAAGTCGGGACAAGCCAAAGCATGTTGCTGTGCACGCTGTAGAAGGAGCGAGACCCGTTCTGGAAGCGGTGTTCGATACTGAGAGGGGGGAGGTCGTTGTCTTTGCCGTGCATGCAAAAAGCCAGATCGGGGAGTTCTCTGAGACTGAGGCCCTGCGCTTGGGTCTTAGCCGGGTCCTCAAGGAGGCCTCTAAACGGCATGAAGGCAGTCTTATCGTCCTCTGTGGGGATTTCAATACCGATCCCGATTCCTACAAGAACAACAGTGCCGTACAACCTGCTCTCATCAACATAGAAGAGCAGAATGCACGTACCAATATGGCAAAGGGCTCCCTAGGTATCACAGGCAGGCGAGACCTTGTCTATTCGGATGTCTGGTATTCGCCGTTTCTTGATGGGGAGAATAGATTTGAAAAACCAGGAACCTGCTATTTCGGAGGTTCCTGGCTTCACTATGACCAATTTCTCGGTAATGGCCTGTTGTTTGATGGTTTTGGGTGGGAGTATGGTTCAACTGAGATACTCGCCCCGTCAATGGCATTGAAACCTGACGGGACGCCTATGGCTTGGAACCTGTCAACTCTTAGCGGCGTCAGCGATCACCTTCCGCTCCTGCTTACGCTTCTGCGCAGGTGATGTGGTAGTGCCGTTTTTTGGGAACTTGAGCTCATAGAATATCTGTTCCAGTTCGAGGGCTATGTTGATGTTGTGTACGACAGGCATAGTCCCATCTTCCTGAAGCTGGGGCTTGAGCGTGATGGGGCTGAAGTTCAGCACTCCCATGATGCCTGCCTTGACCAGACGCTCGTAGCTGTCGTTGGCTGCCTGTTCAGGAACTGTGATGATACCAGCTGTTACCTCAAGGGCGTCCACAACCTCGCCAATGCGACTGATGGGGTAGATGGGCACGGGGTGCGAAGCATCGCTGTAGACCATGGGATCGCTGTCAAAGCCGGCTACAATGCGTATACCGTCCGGTTCAAAGCCGTTGTAGTGCATCAAAGCTTTGCCGATTCTGCCGCAGCCGATGATTATGCAGTTTTGAGGATCGCCCTTACCTAATATCTCTCCAAGGGATTTGAGCAGGTCATGGATCTCATACCCGCCTCTTTTTTGTCCATATATGGCTAATTGCGAGAAATCTTTACGGACGATAGCAGCAGAGACTCCCGCTGCATCAGCAAGATTATGGGCAAAGACTTTCTCCAGTCCGATAGTTTTAAGACGGTTAAGAGAGCGGTAGTATCTTGTGATTCTTATCAATTGGTCATTGTTCATGGTAAAACTCCTGTTAATGTGATTGATTGTACATTAAAGGAGGTAATAGGTCAATATTTAATTACAAAATGCAGAGGTATGGCTCAGTTATCGTCATTAGTTGTAAGAATATGGTGACACAGTTTGTAAAATAATGCTAGAATGAAAGTACTGAAAATTTAGGGTACTGGAGGTTACATGTCGGAAACTAACGAAAACAAGTTCTCGCCCGAGTTAATCTCTTTCATCAAGGAATGGAAGGATAAACCAGGCAATCTCATTATGGTTCTCCATAAGGTGCAACAGGAACAAAACTACATCTCTCGGGAGGCAGCCGATAAGGTTGCAGCATTGCTTGATGTCCCCTTGGCAACCATTTGGGGAGTAATATCATTCTATCACTTTTTCAAGATGACAAAGCCAGGTGAACACAACATACAGGTCTGTATGGGGACTGCTTGTTATTTGAAAGGTGCACAACCACTTATTGACGAATTGACCGAATTGCTTTCGATTGATGTCGGTGGCGTAACTGACGATGGTCTCTTCTCCTTAGAAGCTGTCCGTTGTGTTGGTTGCTGTGGGCTCGCCCCAGTTCTCACCGTTGGTGGGGAAGTATTCGGCAAGGTCACTAAGGACCAGGTTGCCGGAATTGTCGCAAAGTACAGATAAAGGAGCGCGAAACAGGGCCTATGCATATTTTTATCTGTGACTTTTTGTTGGACATTGTCCAGAATTCCTTTGAGGCCGGTAGCACCGAGGTGCTCCTTACCCTTGAGGAGGATGATACTCTCTTGGTATGTACCATAGAGGACAACGGAAAGGGAATGGATGAGGATATGAAAGCTCGGGTGCTGGACCCTTTTGTTACAGACGGGGTCAAACATAAAAAACGTAAGGTCGGTTTGGGGTTGCCATTTCTTGTACAGGCTACTGCAGCTTGTGAAGGGAGCTTCTCCTTGCATTCCGAATTGGGTCGGGGAACCAAGGTAACTTGTAGCTTTCCCCTCAATAATGTGGATACACCTCCCTTTGGGGACCTTCCTTCAACACTTCTGACTCTGATGAGTCATCCTCTCGCCGACGAACTTGTCGTAAAGCGTACACTTGCGACAGTCAAGGGAGAAGGGGGATACGAACTCTCCAAAAGAGAGCTCACTGACATTTTAGGTCAGTTATCCACCAGTGGTACCTTAAACTTGCTCAAGGAGTTTTTGGAATCACAAGAAGAGGACCTGAAGTCACTGTATGTTGAGCACTCGCCCTTATTGGCATAAGAGCCTGTTTCACACTACTTAGGAGACTAGATAATGGCTAAAATGACACTTGAAGAGCTGAGAAAGCTCAGAAACGAAAAACAGAGCGCGATACAGAAGCGTGATATCGAAGGCAAGGATTCCCGCATTGTAATAGGTATGGGAACTTGTGGTATCGCAGCTGGTGCAAAGGTTGTCCTGGATACATTCCTGGCAGCCCTTGACGAGAAAAAGCTCGACAATGTATCGGTCACTCAGACCGGATGCATGGGCCTTTGCTATGTGGAACCGACCATCGAGGTCCTGGTTCCCGGCATGCCTGACACTATTTATGGAAATGTGGATGCTGAGACAGCAAAAAGAATTGTTGAACAGCACATCATTGGAAAGCAACTGGTGACCGATCACCTCTTTGATCGACCTGCTGCTGACATTATTCAGAAGGACGGGGGTAGATAATGGCTTTCAGAAACTACATCTTGGTCTGTGGAGGTACTGCTTGTGAATCAAGCCGTGCGGATCAGATTTATCAGAACCTTATAAAAGAGTGTAAAGATCAGGGAGTTGCTGACGAAGTGCAGGTCATCAAGACCGGCTGTTTTGGCTTTTGTGAGCAGGGACCGATTGTAAAGATTCTTCCTGAGGACTCCTTTTATGTAAAGGTGACCCCTAAGGACGCACACGAACTTATCGCAGAGCATATCATCAAGGGCCGTGAAGTGACCCGCCTGCTCTATGATAAGAGCGAAAGTCGCAAACATGCCAAGGTTGAGGACATCCAGTTCTACCAGAAGCAGTTCCGTATTGTACTTCGCAACTGTGGATTCATTGATCCTGAAAATATTGATGAGTACATTGCCCGTGAAGGGTATGAGGCCCTTGAAAAGGCCCTCTTTGAAATGACTGGCGATGACATCATTGCTGAGTTGAAGACTGCAGGACTGCGTGGACGCGGAGGGGCCGGCTTCCCAACCTGGATGAAGTGGAACTTTACCAAGCAGGCTGAAAACGATGTGAAATATGTTGTTTGTAATGCTGATGAAGGCGACCCTGGTGCCTACATGGACAGATCTACCCTTGAAGGGGACCCGCACTCTGTGCTTGAGGCCATGACCATCTGTGGTAAGGCTATCGGTGCTGAGAAGGGTTTCATCTACATCCGTGCTGAGTATCCTTTGGCTATTAGC
>CAXYZP010000142.1:0-4794 GCA_964293175.1 uncultured Sphaerochaeta sp. | reverse complement strand
CTTGTACGAGCACTATAACGATGCACGTTGGTTCAGCGTTTGGAAAAAAGAAGACGGCGCCTATTCCAAGGAAAACGTAGCGAGACTCCAGAAAAAGTATGCTAAAAAAATCGAGATATGGAAGGCTCTGCAGTTTTTCTTTGAGTCTCAATGGCAGGACCTCAAAGCCTATGCCAATACCAATGAAGTCTCTATCGTAGGGGACATCCCGATCTTTGTTGCCGCTGATTCTGTTGACACGTGGAGCAACATCAACCTGTTCAAGACCGATGAGAGCGGACACTATACCGGAGTAAGCGGCGTTCCCCCTGACTGTTTCTGTGCTACAGGCCAGCTATGGGGCAACCCTGTCTATAACTGGGACGAGATGAAAAAGGATAATTACCAGTGGTGGATGCAACGCATGAAAGCCCTGCTTCATCAGTGTGACATCCTGCGTATCGATCACTTCAGGGGCTTTGAATCCTACTGGGAGGTTCCCTATGGGCATAAGACAGCAGAACACGGCACTTGGGTCAAGGCACCAGGGGCCGACTTTTTCAAGGAAGTGAGAAATCAACTGGGAGAGCTTCCTATCTTTGCAGAGGACCTTGGATTTATGACAGAAGAGGTAGAGCAACTGCGAGACGAGAACAACTTCCCTGGTATGCGTATCTGTCAGTTTGGCTTTTCAAGGGACGTTGCAGATTGGCCGAACCCCTTTGATTCGTTTCTTCCCCATAATTACCCCAGCAACTGCGTTGCCTATACAGGCACACACGACAATGACACGGTTCGTGGCTGGTTTGAATCGCTGCAGGCGAAAGACAGAAAGATGGTTATGGAATATCTTGGCAGCAACCAAAAGAATGTGGTGTGGGATATGATCCGGGCAGTGGCGGCAAGCTATGCCCAATATGTAATCTTTCCCATGCAAGACCTTCTGGACCTTAATACACATGCTAGGATGAATATTCCTTCAACCTGTGGCTCACACAATTGGGCTTGGAGAATGGAGGAGAGGCATCACCCTGATCAAAAACTCGCCAAGCTGGCCAAGCTTATAAGCCTCTATGGACGGAGCGGCAAGACGGCCTCCGAAGAGGAACTGGAGCATCTTATGGCACAGACAGAAGAACAAATACCTACATAGCAGGAGTATATTTGTACCAGATATACGAACTAAAGACAAAAAGATAGGTACACCGAAGTCAAGCAAGAGACCACCCCATTCACCGGTGAGGTGGTCTCTTGCTTGTCCAATCCCTAGCCTAGATCTAGGAGCACATGAATAAGGAAGATATAGCAGGTTCAAAAAAGAACCTGCTCAAGACTTTATTTCTTCAGGACACTGACCATCTGTGCCATAACGGCATTAGGAGAGGGAGAAGCATCTATATCTACCAACAAGCCTGCATTTTTATAATATGCAATGAGCGGCTCGGTCTGGGCCAGATAGACATCAAGACGATGGGCGATAGCCTCGGGCTTGTCATCATCGCGCTGGATCAAAGACTCCCCTGTCTCATCATCAACTCCCTCTTTTTTGGGAGGATCATAGATGAGGTGATAAATCTTTCCAGTGGATTTACACATCCTTCTTCCGGATAGTCTCTTGATGACCTCTTCCCTGCCAAGTTCGAAATTAACAACAGCATCCAGTACCGTCATCTCTTTCAAAGCCTCTGCCTGGGCGATGGTTCTGGGAAATCCGTCGAGAATGAAGCCTTTCTTGGCATCATCTTCTGCAAGACGCTCCTTGACCATGGCAATGGTAATGCTGTCTGGGACAAGGTCCCCACCAGAAAGAATTGCCTTAACTTGTTTGCCCAGTTCTGTTTCATTTTTGATATGATTGCGGAACAGGTCCCCCGTTGATATGTGCGGGATGTCATAATGTTTTTTCGCCTGGGACGCAATAGTCCCTTTTCCGGCTCCAGGAGGGCCGAGAAACACTAGATTCATAGTTCACCTCATGAGAGAAAGATAGATGAACAGTATCATAATATCTTGTATTTGTCCTCCCTTCTAGTGAAAATTGATAGCATGTTTCATTTTCAAATATATCTGAAATATAGAGAAAATATGATAAAATTACATTACATGTATCAATTTTGTTTATGTAAATCAAATGTATGGTATACTTTTAGCACAACAATTCACAAGGAGTTACTGATGAAAAAACTGTATTGTTTTATCGCTGTTGCGCTTCTGTTGTGCTTGGCTCTACCTTTGAGTAGCCAAGGAACCAAGGATATGGCAGGCGATTCTGTAATGCTTACCATGGGATCGTGGAGAACCGATGATGTCGAACAGATGAACGCTCTGCTCGCAGCATACAAAAAGGTTGCTCCGAACGTTTCTATCAAATTCCAACCTACCAACCCACCAGACTACAATGCAACGTTGCGTCTGCAATTGGACAGCAAAACCGGACCGGACCTTATGTATGCCCGTTCGTATGCTGCAGGTCAAGAACTTTTCACTTCAGGCTATTTTGCCGACTGCTCTGACATCCCTGGCTTAGAGGAAAACTTCAGCGATTCAAACCGTGCCCCTTGGCAGATGCCTGACGGCAAGCAGTTTGCAGTTCCTTTTGCTGCAGTCTCTCACGCTGTCTACTACAACAAGGACATCTTCAAGAAGGAAGGACTCACCATTCCACAAACCTGGGAAGATTTCCTCGCCCTCAATGCCAAGCTTAAGAAAGCCGGCTATACCCCCCTTGCCAACGGACTTTCCGATGAGTGGGATATCTTTGAGACATTCTTTTTAGGCTTGCTTCCCAACTATATCGGAGGAGCCTCCCAGCGTGTCAAATACGAAACCGGCGCGTTGAAGATGAATGATGCAGCCTTTATTGCTGCGTATCAGGCGATGGCCGATGTTGCAAAGTACTGTCCTTCAGGCTTTGAAGCAGTAACCTACAATGATAGCCAGATCTTGTTCAACAGCCAGAAGGCAGTCATGTTTGTCGACGGCAGCTGGACAGCAGGCGTCTATGATGACGCGACCTTCGCATGGGGCCTCTTTGCCATCCCTGCTCCCAAGGGGAACAAGACAGCAATTTGTTTCCATCCGGATATGGCCATCACGATGAACAACGCCACAGCTCATCCTGCAGAGGCTAAGGCTTTCCTCGCATGGCTTTGCACAGAAGAGGGTGCCACCATTGCAAGTCAGAACCTTCCTAGCGGGTACTTCCCGATGATTAAGTTTCCCATCACTTTGGAAAATGTTCATGCAAATGAGTTCCTAGCGCTCAATGTAGGCAAGCAGACCGATGCTCGCTTTGTATGGCCAGCTCTGATGGACCTTTACGCACCTATGAACCAAGCGGTCATCAAGGTGATGAAGGGTGATATCACAGCAAAACAAGCTGCTGACTCGATTCAAAAACTTCGGTAAGCGTACCTCTTTATACTCTGACTAGGGTTGCCCAGGTATTGGGCAATCCTAACCATATCTGGTGAGGAGCCCTTGATGTCTAAAAAACAACCTTCTTTGCAAAAGAACCATCAGTGGCATTGGTTCCTGTATCTGATACCTGCCCTACTCTTCTATATTGTTTTTATGGCCTATCCTATGATTGATTCCTTGAGGCTCAGCCTCTATACGGGAAACAGCCCGCAGACACGAAGTTTTGTAGGCTTAGGGAACTTCACCAAACTCTTCACTGATTCGGCTATTTCAGAGCGGTATTGGGGGGCCTTCTTCAATACTTGGTACTTTTTCTTAATCCATCTCATCTTCCAGAACCTTCTAGGTATTGTCTTTGCTGTCATTCTCACCAATGAAACCATGAAGGGCAGACAGGTCTACCAGACTATCATCTTCATCCCTACGACCTTTGCTGTCCTGGTAACAGGATACCTTTGGAAACTCATACTCAACCCTGTATGGTCCGGTGATTTTTTTGTCGCCATAGGGCTACCATTTCTCAAGCACCCTTGGCTAGGTGATACGAACACAGCCCTTACCTGTGTTTCTTTAGTTTCCTGTTGGCAATGGATGGGAATTCCAACTATGATGTTTGTCGCAGCGCTGAGAAATATCAGCGAGGATATATTGGAAGCTGCTAGGATTGAAGGTGCTGGTTTTTTTAGGACCTTCTTTTCAATAAAACTGCCACTCATTAAACCGGTAGTGGGTATCATTGCAGTGCTTACCTTTGTGAACAACTTCAATGCCTTTGACATTGTCTTTGCCATGGAAAACGTCAACGGTGCTCCGGGGTACTCAACAGATCTTATCGGTACGCTGTTCTATAGGTATGGAATAGCTGGCCAACATCCAATAGGTATACCAGATGCGGGCCTTGGGGCTGCAATTGCAACCATTACGTTCCTCATTCTACTTGCTGGTGTGATCCCCACCCTCAAGAATACTCAAGGGGGCGAATAATATGGCGGGTTCTCTAAAACGACAAAACAGACATGTTACAAGCCACGTTATCATGCTCATATGGGTAGTAATTGTTCTATTCCCCTTGTGGGTTCTGGTTATCAACTCATTCAAGACAAGACTTACCATCTATGAAAATCCTTTCTGGATACCCAGAAAGTGGAATTTCAAGAACTATGCGACTGTCCTACAGGATGGGGATTTTCTCACCTACTTCAAAAATAGTCTGGTGGTGGTGGTCCTTTCCTTGGGTATAGTCACTCTGGTAACCTCCTTGGCAGGATATGCACTGGCAAGTTGGAAAAGTCGTTTTTCCACATTTTTTTATTTCCTGTTGATCGCAGGCATGATGCTTCCCATCAAGATTGCATCCATAAGGTTGCTGGAGATAACACGAGCATTAGGCTTGTT
>CAXYZP010000141.1:0-4815 GCA_964293175.1 uncultured Sphaerochaeta sp. | reverse complement strand
TATAGCGGTAATCGAGCAAGGACCTTGCTATATCAGGCTTGAGGTAGCAGAACATAGGCAGGGCATACGCTTCCGTATCCCAAAAATAGTGTCCTTCGGACCCTTCCCCGGTCAAGCCTTTGGCTGCCATACTGGAGGAACCATCACGGCCACATGACTGCAAGAGGTGAAAGAGATTGAACTGCAAAGCCTGTTCGGAGCTCTCATCCCCCTCGATGAGGATTCTTCCCACCTTCCAGAATTCGGACAGAAAATCCTGTTGCTCTTGTGCATAGGAGGAGAAGCCCTCCTGGGCACACCGTCTTGCACGGAAAGGAGCCGAGTCATCCTCGGTGGTATAGGCAATAAACTTATTGAGAGTGACACTCTCCCCTTTTTCCAGGAAAAAACTATACTTAAGGGCAAGGTCACGATCGGAGGGAACAACCTCCAAAGCTTCCTTGCTGGTTGTATGAAATGCAGAACCATACAGTTTGAGGCCACTGTTACGAGTCTTTGCAGAGAAGTTGAGAGCCTCATCTTCAATCGAAAAGTGTTCTAGTATCAAAGGGTTGGAAGTGAATTTCGACCCTACGCGAGGATCATCCTTGGATGAGCGGTTTCGCACCCCGATATCCACAAAGCTAGTCAGTTTGATAGGAAGGGCCTTGTCCAACGCCTCTACTGTGTAGGTGATCAGGGCACAGTGCTTCTCGGTGAAACTGACCATACGCTCGGTGGTAATCCTTACCCGGTCCCCTTGTGCGCTACTCCAGTCTACTATGCGCGTAAGAATTCCAGTTCTAAAGCTAAGGCTGCGTGAAGATGCGTGGACCTTCCCCCTTTTCAGGGAAAAGGGAAGAGAGCCCACCTCCAGCTCGATCCGTTTGGGATCGGGAAGGTTGAGGATAGTTTCGTGGTTCTCGGCAAATCCGTAGGCACTCTCGCCATACATAATGGGTTCGCTATCGTAGAACCCATTGATATATGTACCCTTGTGGAAGGTGCCTTCAGCCTCCTCAAAATCCCCCCGAAGCCCCAGATACCCATTGGCCAGGGTAAACAGGGTCTCGTTATGGGACGTTTGTGAAGGATCATAGTGTGTGTAACCAAAACTCATCGTATCCATGCATTATCCTTTGACTGAACCTGCAAGCAAACCTTTGACAAAATATCTCTGCAGGGATAGAAATACTGTCAGCGGCAAGACCATCGAGACGAATGCCCCGGCAGTCAAGAGGTGCCAATCGGAGCCTCTGGTTCCTGCCATGTTCATAAGCCTGACGGTGACAACTTCCATCATCTGGCCTCCGCCACTTAAGAATACCAAGGCGACCAACAGGTCGTTCCATACCCAAATAAACTGGAAAATTGCAAATGATGCAAGGGCCGGTATGCTCAAAGGGATGATCAGACGGGCAAACATCGTAAAATGGTTCGCTCCGTCGATGAACGCGGACTCCAAAATCGAACGCGGGATGGTAGAGATGTAGTTGAAGAGTATGTAGGTGGCCAGCGGCAATCCAAAGCCGGTGTGGGCCAACCAAATTCCCAGATACGTACCATTGAGCCCGATCTTCTGATAGTCACGCAGGATAGGGATCAAGGATATCTGTAACGGTACGACCAGAAGGGCTATGACCATGGCAAAGAGCATCTTCCTTCCCGGAAAACTCATCCAAGCAAAGGCATAGGCAGCAGCAGCCGCTATGAAGATCGGAATGATGACCGCTGGCAGGGTCACGGTGATGCTCGAAAGGAAAGCACTTCCCATGGAGGCCCCTCGCCTAGCTGCTGTTCCACCCCCTGCTGTGCCTACGGTGAAACGTTGCCCACCAAGCACCTCGTCATAGTTGCTAAAAGTAAAATCCTTCAGGCTAGAAAATGCTGTCCACCATCCGCTCGAGGCTGTAGCGTCACTGTCACGAAAAGATGTAATGAGTATTCCCGCTGTGGGAATAGTCCATATGAGACAAAATAGAATGAGCAGAAAGGTTATCACCTTTGCTCCACGTGTCATTTTTATTTTCGTCTTCATCAGAACACCTCCCGCTTATTGAATTCCTTCAAGTTGTAATAGATGACCGGACTGACAGCAAGCAGGATGACTATTGCGATCGCCGACCCTCGTCCGTAATCGAGGAACTTGAACATCTGCTTATACTGCTGGCTAGCCAACACCTCCGTCCCATACAGGCCGTTGGTCATGGAGTAGACGATATCAAAGCTCTTCAAAGCTGCAAGCATGATAGTTGTCGATACGGTGACAATACTGCCATAGATGGAGGGCAGGACTATCTTCGTCAGGATGGTAAACTCTTTTGCGCCATCGATACGAGCCGCCTCCTTAATCTCCTCAGAAACTCCCTTCAAGGCAGCTGAGAGCACCACCAGGGAGAATCCTGTCTGTAGCCAGACAAAGATAAGAATAAGGAAGAAGTTATTCATAGGTGCCGATCCCAGCCAGTTTTGAGGCTTCCCTCCCAAACCGACCATAATGGCATTCAGTAAGCCCGTTTGATTTGCGCCAAGAGGCTTGTATGCGTACATGAACTTCCAAATGACACCGGCACCGACCATGGAGATGGCCATAGGGAGAAAGACCAGGGTCTTTCCCAACTTCTCAATGGCTGACCGCTCTGCCAACAGAGCTGTCATCAAGCCAAAAAATACAGCGAATGCGGTACCGAATACCAACCAGAGAACCGTATTGCCAAAGGCAGTACGCATGGTGGAGTCAGTGAAGATGTACTTGTAATTGGCAAAGCCTGCAAAGGAAGTCGAGTTCCTATTCATAAAACTCAGTACAAGGCTACGCACCGTTGGGATCAAGAGGTACCAGCCAATTATCAGGATTGCAGGTCCTACAAAGACAAAAGGAATAATCTTGTTGTATTTTTGTGTGGGAAACAGCTGCACGATAAGGTTCATAGAATAAAACAAGGACAAGACCGTGAATGTTCCCCATACTATGGCGAAAAGCGTAGTCACTATTTGTGACATCGGATTGTTTCTTAACAGGAGAAACCCTCCGATCATGACAATAAGGGTGAGGGGAGTAAACACAAGCGTCCGTACGACCAACTCCTTCCTCTCCTGATCTTTCTGTAACTGCATGGTTCCTCCCTTGTGAGAAAGGGATTCCGCGCTAAGGCGGAATCCCCTATAAAACTCCTAATAGCTTACCGAGGCCAGCTCTTCTCAATGTTGGAAAGAACAGTCTTGCCATCCTTGCCATTCACATATTCGACCATACCGGTCCAGAAGGAACCTGCGCCCACTTCAGCTGGCATCAAGTCTGATGCGTCAAAGCGGAATACAGTAGCTTCAACGAGTGCCTTAGCGAGTTCACGCTCGAGGCTATTACCATAGTCAGCAAAATTCTGGTTCTTGTGAGGGAACAAGGCTCCACCGACCTGTGCCCAAGGTGCACATGCTTCCCAAGTGGTCAAGAATTCCATGAATTCCTGCACACCGGGCTTATCATTGAACACTACAAACTGGTCTCCACCACCAAGAATAGGAGTACCCCACTCCTTGTCGATGGATGGAAGGGCGAATACGCCTACTTCCTCTTCAAGATTGTCCTGGATCTTCTGAGGCATAAAGCCTGTTATGAAGTTACCCTGACGATTTAGGAATACTTTGGTGGGCTGATCAAACAGAGGTTTGACAGAGTCACCGAAGTTTGTGGTCAGGATATAGGGAGCTCCACCATAGACATAGTTAGGATTCTTGAAGATATCGCCGAGATAGCCAAGGGCTCTCTGTACGGCAGGATGATCAAAAGGAATCTCATGGTTTACCCACTGGTCATATACATCAGGACCTGCTGTGCGAAGCATAACATCTTCCAGCCAGTCTGTGCCTACCCAACCGGTTGCACCGCCGGACTCAAAACCGATGGACCAGGGAATCCCCCCGTCACGTACAATCTTGTCCTGCAGAGCGACTAACTCGGTCCAAGTCTTGGGAACTTTGTAACCCTTCGCTTCAAATGCTTTTTTGGGATACCAGACAAAACTCTTGGCATTGACGCGGTGGAACAAACCGTAGGCCTTACCATCTGAGGAGCCCAAATCTTTCCAGACAGGAGCATAGTTGGCATCGATCATGCCGATAACCTTTGGTGATAGGACCTTGAGATACCCTTGGTCAGCAAACTTATGCATAAGACCAGGCTGAGGAAGAGCTGCAATGTCTGGTGGGGTACCGGCTTCTGCCTGGACCAGAATCTGAGTCTCAAATTCCGGGCTTCCCTCGTAGACTGCATTATAGCCGCTCTTCTCGTTGAAGATTCTGATGATCTCATCAAAACGTGCGGCCTCCTCTCCTCTGAAAGCGCCAAAGATACGGATGGTCTTATCCTGTGCCGCAGCTTCCTTTGTGCCTTGTGCCCAGACTCCCTGCATTGCCAGCAGTAGAATCAGAACAAATAACATACCTTTTGAAAGTTTTTTCATAACGTCCTCCTAAAACTTCAAACATCACAACGTGATGCATAATCTCCTACAAATACTCAGTAGAGCTCCGTTTGGTGAGCTTTAAATCTATAAGGCTCTTCCTGACGGGACGATTCGGTTCCTTTATTCTTTGCAAGACCATCTCTGCAGCCTGAACCCCCGAATCCTCAAGGCTCTGGTTTATGGTGGTCAGATTTACAAACTCCGCCATCTCAATATCATCAAAACCGACAACGCCCAAATCGTCAGGAACGGTAATTCCCAGCTGGACTGCACATTTTATGGTCCTGATCGCAAGGGTGTCACTCGAAGCAAAAATACAGACGGGACGGTCAGGGCGGTCGAGAAGTTTGAGCATTCCTGCATTAGAAAT
>CAXYZP010000140.1:0-4835 GCA_964293175.1 uncultured Sphaerochaeta sp. | reverse complement strand
AATGAAGTATCAGAAGTTGCCTTACTGTGCAGATACCGACCCTCACTCATCAGAGAGGAGAGTTCCTCCTCAAGAGCGATAGAGCCTGTTCTGCTGAACATAGGCAGCAACCTCCGATTGCATTAAAGCGCGAATAGCTGAGGGAAGTTCCTCGTTACCCTGTAAAAGAGCACAAGCTTCACGGATAGCTGTTGAGGATTCATCTAAAGTCACATTATCAATGTACTCAAGGTCTGCAGCATGATCATGAAAGGCAGTTGCCCGCTTGTCACGTCTGATGACTACAAAAGAAACCAGCTCCTTCATCGCCTCATACTCATGCCATGTATCCAAGGAGGCGAGCAGGTCATCACCCATGACCAACCCTAGCCGCCCTCTAATACTGTACTGAAGATAGAGGTGCTTGACCGTATCATAGGTATAGGAGATACCTCCACGATCTATTTCACAAGTATCACTGAGCAGTTCTAAAGGAGGATCATCTGGATAGAGAAGCCCATAGGAAGCAAAGCTTAGTTGAAGCATGGCTAGCCGATGATGCGCATCGGCTAGAGAAGCATCACGTTTGAAATTATTCTGTGCAACAGGGATACATATGAACCGGCGGTACCTAGTGGAGGTGGCCACCGTATGGATCAGGTGAAGATGGCCAAGATGTACCGGATTGAAACTTCCCCCCACCATAGCAGTAGCGACTGGCTTGACCACCGTTTCCCCCTAGAGTTCGAAAGGCTCGTCAGGATACTCTGCATCAAAGTCTATCGAGGTTTTAAAGCCCCCTACAGTACTATCCCCAAGAGCCTGAAGAGTCGGATTTTCCGTGTCCCCTACCATTTTGATGAAAGCTTGCTTGACCTCGTCGAGGCCCATGTCCAGATAGACACACAATCCTATCACCTCTTTGTCGGGGTACTTTTCCTGCAATTCTACAAGTCTTTCGCGGGTTCCCGGCTCATCGAGCTTAGTACCAAGAATAACCTGTTTCTTCTCCAAAAGCAAAGGCTCAAATGCCTCCAGCTCTTTACAGAGGACATCATAGGCATCGAGATATCGGTCATCGCTGAGGTCAATCATAAAAGCAAGACCGGTGGTCCTGTTGATATGCCTCAGAAATTTGATTCCCATGCCAGCACCTTCGCTCGCCCCTTCCAAAAGGCCGGGGATATCGGCAAGCACGATATCGTGGTCACCGTAGCGTAACATACCCAACTGGGGAATTTTAGTCGTAAAAGGGTACCCGGCCACTTTGGTACGGGCATTGGTTAGCATATTGAGCAGTGAGGATTTCCCAGCATTGGGGAACCCTACAAAACCGATGTCAGCAAGAACCAAAAGCTCTACGCCAACACGAAGCCCCTCACCCTTCTCACCTGGTTGGGCATAACGGGGAGCTTGTCTTACTGAGGACTTGAAATGATAGTTACCCTGGCCTCCGCGGCCTCCGGTAAGATAGACCCAACGATCCACGCCGGTGAGGTCCTTAATGAGGGCTCCGGTATCAGGATCCTTGAGCACGGTTCCTGGAGGAACAGCAATCTCAATGTCATTGCCATCACGTCCATAGCATCGGTCCCCAGAGCCGTTACGGCCATTTTCAGCACGATAGGTGCGCACCATCTTTAGATGGCCAAGGGTCCTTAGGTTGTTCTTCACTACAAAGACAACATTACCGCCACGTCCGCCATCGCCGCCATCAGGGCCGCCCTTAGGAACATATTTTTCCCTGCGGAAGGAAACACAACCGTTGCCTCCGTTTCCGGAGGCAACATCAATATAGGTCTCATCTGAAAATCCAAACATGCGTTCGTCTACTCAGGCCATAGGCCAATATCGGTAGGTAAAACTACTCAGTTATGATGCTGATGTACTTACGATTCTTCCTTACATGGAACAATACTGTACCTGCAGCCTTTGCAAAAAGGGTATAATCAGAACCCAATCCTGCATTTTCGCCAGGGTGGAACTTGGTTCCATGCTGACGCACGATGATCTCACCGGCTTTTACCTGCTGTCCGCCGAAGCGTTTGACGCCAAGGCGTTGTGAGTTGGAATCACGACCATTGCGGGAGCTTCCGCCACCTTTCTTAGTTGCCATAATTCTTCCTCCTTAAGCGATAATCTGATCGATGGTGATCAGTGAATACTTCTGTCTATGACCTTGGGTCCTAGTGTATCCCTTGCGGCGTTTCTTTTTGTACACCCTAATCTTGTCACCCTTGAGGCTTCCTTTGAGGGTTGCCTTGACCATAGCATCTGCTACATAGGGGGTGCCAAACTTTGCATTGTCCTCATCCACGATGGCGAGAACTGTTACGTACTCAAGTGAAGATCCTTCCTCTAACTGGCTGATATAATCAACCTGAACGGTCTGACCTTCGACTGCTTTGTACTGTTTTCCGAGAATTTCTACAAGTGCATACATGTCGATTTGCATCCTTACGTTTAGTTTGTGCCCTCTTCTTATATCATGCATCAAAGATGAACTTCAAGGTTATTTCCAAATAATTGTTTGAAAAACAAAGAAAAAGGAGTTGAAAGACTACCGACCGATAGGTTAGTATTGGGTATGAATACGACATCAACCAAACAAAAACTCATACTCTCCCTCTTGGAACTCGGGTCCAAGAAGGGAATTGACAATGTCTCCATAGCCATGCTCGCACAAGAGAACAATATTGCAAAAGCCTCGGTCTTCCACCATTTCACGAGCCGCAGTGAGATGATCTCCTCATTGTTTGCTTACTGCAGAAAGCTTGCATATGCCCAGCAGATAACCATATCCTTCACCGGAAAAGCGAGTGACGTCCTTTTTAGGGCGATGGATCACTGGAGCGAGGTCTATACGACAGAGCCCCTGTCGTGGTTCTACAGCATCATCGAGGCAGAAAAACTTATCCATCCTGAAGCATCTTCCATCGCCAGCACCCTTTCTGAGATGTTTGACGCACAGAGCCGCGTCCTTATAGAGGAGCTTTCTGAGACGGGAAGACTGGAGGTTGAAGATTTGGATCTTGCTATCGAGATGTTCAGTGCGACTGTACAGAACCTCCTCTCCAAGATTCTGATCGGCAAAGAGGCCGACCTACCTTGGAGAGAGGAGAGGTTCATCAACAGCTTTTGCGCCCTGTATAAGGGGCAATAGTTACATAGAGTGTAGGAAAGGGATACCGACCAGGGCAAATGCATTCTTGAGGACCTGGGCCACCATAGCCGAAAGCTCAATCCTTGCGCGGACGAGTTCGTCACTTCCAGCCTTGAGCACCGGGTTGTCATGGTACCAGCGGGAGAAAAGGCGGCTGAGCTCATACAGGAACGCACACAACAGCGAAGGGTCAAGCTCGGCTCCAGAGCGCGCCACCACCTCAGGGTAGAGGGCAATCTGTTTGATGAGCTCTCGCTCATCGCTGAGGGTAAGCAGGCTGCTGTCAAAGGAGAGTTTGCTCCTATCACCGCCCTCACTCTCATACCGCCCCAGCATGCTGGAGATTCTGGCCCCCATATACTGCAGGTAAGGTCCGGTATTCCCATTGAATGAAATGGACTCTGCAGGATTGAAAATCATATCCTTCAAAGGATTTACTTGTAAGAGATAGTAGTTCAAAGCACCCAAAGCTATCGAGGAAGAGGTTTTAGCGACATCACCAACCAGCTCTTCACGCTGTTTTGCACGAATCTCACCGGCAGCAAGGTCAGTTAGCTGCTCGACAAGCTCATCGGCATCAACGACAGTGCCTTCACGGCTCTTCATCTTTCCGTCAGGCAGGTTGACCATACCATAGGAGAGGTGATGCAGATCCTCTGCCCAGGTGTAGCCGAGCAGAGCCAGCACATGGAAAAGTACCTTGAAGTGGTACTGCTGTTCACTGGCAACAACATAAACAAGGGAATCGAACGGCCAGTCCTTGTGCCGCATGATTGCGGTCCCTACATCCTGTGTCATATACAGACTCGTGCCATCGTTGCGAAGCAGCACTTTCTTGTCCAGCTTGATCGCCTCGAGATCGACCCATACCGAACCATCCTCTTCACGATAGAAGACCCCATTTTCCAAGCCTTTGAGAATTTCGTCCTTGCCGTACTTGTAGGTCTCAGACTCATAGTAATAATGGTCAAAGCTGATGCCCATTTTCTCATAGCTCTCGGCAAGACCGTCGAGGGTCCACTTGTTCATCTTGTGCCAGAGTTCCATCACAGCAGGATCGTCGTCTTCCCATCTCTGCAACATCTCTTGGGCCTGTTGTTCGGCACTGCTCTCTTCTTTTGCCCAAGCGGCAAACTTTACATAGTACTTGCCGACAAAATGATCGCCTTTCATGCCAGTGGACTCGGGGGTCTCTCCGTTGCCAAACTTCTGATAAGCCAGCATGGATTTGCAAATATGCACACCACGGTTATTGATCAGATTTACCTTGCGCACCTGAGCGCCGTTGGCCTTCATGATGGCACTGATGCTCTCACCGATGCTGTCGTTGCGCATATGCCCCAAATGCAGGGGTTTATTGGTGTTGGGACAACTGAACTCAATGGTGATTCGTTTATCACTAAGGTTCTGGTTAGTCCCATAGAGGGAACCTTCCGCCTCAATAGCTGCAGAGAGACCAGTGGCCAAAGCGGCCATATCAATGCGGATATTGAGATAAGGACCAGCGACTAGCAGGTCCCCAAGGGGACGGTCAGAGATTTTCTCTATGCGGCTCTTGAGTTCGGCTGCAAGCATGGGTGGAGCTGTGCGAAGGATTTTCGCATAAGCAAACAGGGGGAAGGCAAGGTCTCCCAACTCGGGCTTGGGAGGGGTCTGGACAGCCAGCGGGGGCAGGCCTACCTCTTTTCCAAGG
>CAXYZP010000139.1:0-4842 GCA_964293175.1 uncultured Sphaerochaeta sp. | reverse complement strand
CGAGGATTCTGTGTCAAAATCGCAAGTACTCTAAGTTCCAAAGGCTCATCCAAAGTCTCACCCAAAGTCTCATCATGAGCCTTTGGAACTTTGGAAGGTCCTACAGTTGCTGTAGCAGCTTCATTCAATGGCACTACAATCCTGAACACTTCCCCCTCACTGAATGTTGGTTCTGCTCCTGAATATAGCTTTGTATACTTATAGGTATTGCGCATTCCTGAACCCAACTCGTCAGCTAAACCAATTTCGCGGAAAACTTTTGAAATAGGCGGGTTCTTGGGAAATGGCTCAAAGGATGTATGATTTAGATTACCGAATCCGTGTGAACGGTTGCTATTCTCAGTAAAGATACGATCCTTCTCAATTACAAATTTAGCTACATAAGCATTAGAATAATCACGATGAGCGAGCGAATTAGACACGATCTCACGAAGGATTTTGTCTCTAGCGCTGATGCTTTGTAGTCCTTCCATGACGAACAGATCATTTACATGTTTTTTGCCAAAAGCAATCAAGCGGTCATGGCTTTCCAGCAAGTTTGTTATAATCACGTCTCTATCATCATAGCGATCCAAATTGAACACACGGAAGATGGCATCGGTCTTGTGATGAGCCAAAACCGACAATATCAAATTATCCGGTCCAAACAAAAGAATCGCCGCTAATGTAAGGCCTTCTCTCCCGCTTGATGTGTCCGTCAGAATAAGACCGGCACTTCGCAGTATTTCTTCGTCAGTCATATTCTGCCATGGGTGATTTTGAGTTCTCGCTCTGGTCATTTTTCGAGCACGGTCGATCAAATCGTGGCGCAAATCTGATACAGAAAAAACAGGATACACCGCATTTACAAAGTAGGTATCTTGCTTTCTGGCATAAAGTTGGTATACAAGGCCTTCATTATCCGTGATGTTTATGTCTGAATCAAAATTTCTATCAAAAATCCTACCGCCGCAACGACAAACACTTTGAGAACATGGCACCTTAATATACAAAACTGTTTTTCCCTCATATTCGTACTCAATCGGCTTAATATAAAGAGGTGGGTTTATTTTGTTCCTGTTGTTGATGGCTGTAACAAAGTTTTTCTTCATCTGAATTACATGGTTTTTTTGTACACCGAGAATCTCACCGTTATCCTTTATGCCAAGAAAGATGTGACCTCCCTCTCTATTGGAAAATGAGCATACGCTTTCGTAGACATCTGAAGTAATCTCAGTAGTGGATTTTTTGAACTCCACGGTAAATCCTTCACCTTGTTGAATCAAAGCCAGTAAATTATCTGGTAAAATCATACTGTTATCCTTTGCCAAGCAAGAGCACGGGTTTCAATTATCATTTTTCGGCTCATACTCGAATTCTATATTTTTATCATGACAAAAGTGCTTGATCACGTTACGTGTCATCTTGTTGGGCATCGTCTTCCCGTTTTCCCATCGATTGACTGTTGCATAGCTGACATCTAAGTCGGCTGCGAGTTGCTGCTGGGAAATTCGTAGAGCCGTGCGCAAATTTAGTATTGCCTCAGCGAAGTTCATGGTATCTTTGCTCCTGTTGCATAGTATAACACATGTTCTTTTCTTGTTGCTATCATTATCATTTTTGTATGAAAGCAATAGGATCAGTTTCCTAAGTTCCAAAGTCTCATCCAAAGTCTCATCATGAGCCTTTGGAACTTTGGAAGGTACTACAATTGCTGTATTAGGTTCATTCAACGGCACAATAATGCTGATTATCTCCCCAAATAAACATCCTTACAATTGCCAAAACTGATTTTTGTCGATGACCACCGATGATGGTACACAGAGAAAAAAGGGGTGGCATGAAGATGTTCGAAAGATTCAAAGTCACCTTCTGTCATATCTATGGTAGCAAAGGATATGATTGTTTTGCAACTTTTCCCAAGTTGTATCATGGTCAGATCTGGCGATCCCATACATAGTTGAGTATGTGATACAGGATAATCTCATTGTAGAAAGGCAAACCCCAGAGGCTCGGACAGTGGATACGTAAGCGAGGGAGAGTCCTTGGATCATAGTAGGTTTCTCCTGTTTGACTAAGACGTTTCCCCTTTAGGGTGTTGAACGTCCCTTTGTTTTGCTCCTATCATCGAAGGGATCGGGACCAAGAAAAGCGGTCTACCTTTCGGCAGACCGCTCACTACTTTGTTTGTTTGTCAGTTACATGATAATGATCTGATCCCGTTCAGGTCCGACCGAAACATACTTGATAGGGGCTCCAATCAGTTCGGAGAGACGCTTGCAGTAGATCTGGGCATTCTTGGGGAGGTCTTCCCACTTGCGTGCCTCGGTGGTGTCGCACATCCACCCGTCATACTCTTCGTAGATAGGTTCAGCAATCTCTTGCAGGGCGGTTTCTGGAAGATGTTTGATGATCTCCCCGTTTACTCTGTATGCAACACAGACCTTCAGCTTCTCAAATGAATCCAGTACGTCGAGCTTGGTAAGGACTACGCTGGTAAAACCATTGATCCAGCAGGAGAAGTCGGCTGCTACCGCATCGAACCAACCACAGCGGCGAGGACGCCCTGTAGTGGCACCATACTCTTTACCGATATCCTGCAGTTTCTTTCCTGTCTCATCGAGCAGTTCGGTCATGAAAGGTCCGCCACCAACACTGGTGGAGTAGACTTTTGCCACACCGATTACTTCGCTGATCCTACTAGGGGCAATTCCTGCTCCGCTGGTAGCGCCGCCTGCAGTTGGATTGCTGCTGGTGGTATAGGGGTAGATACCCCAATCAAGGTCGCGCATGATGCCCAACTGGCCTTCAAGCAGGATTTTTTTCTTGTCTTCATATGCCTGACGCACCAAGGGGACGCTATCGATGATCTTATCGCCGAACTGCTCCTTCCATGTGGTACAGAGGGTAAGCATCTCTTCGACTGTCACTTCAGGCAGGCCGAAGTAGGAGAGTTCACGATTCTTCTGCGGCAGAGCCATTTCAATGCGGTTTCTCAGGCGGTCGAAGTCGAGCAGGTCAGCTGCCCGTATTCCCGATCGTGTTGCCTTGTCGCTATAACAGGGGCCGATGCCTCTTTTTGTTGTACCGATCTGCATCTTCTCGCTTTTGGACTTTTCCTGAGCCCCGTCGAGCATGCAGTGATACGGCATGATGAGATGGGCCCGTACATCTATAAAGAGGTTGTTTACTTCAACACCTTTTGTAGCGATGGACGCAAGCTCGACTGCCATGGTGTCGAAGTTTACTACAGTTCCTGCCCCTACAATATTTGTGGTTGCAGGATTGAAGATTCCGCTGGGTATGATGTGCAGGGCAAACTTGCCGTGCTCATTAATGACGGTATGACCGGCATTGTCTCCGCCCTGGAAGCGGATTACGATATCGGAATTGACGGCAAGGTAGTCAACTATTCGGCCTTTGCCCTCATCTCCCCACTGTGCCCCTACGATTGATGTTATGTTACTCATCAGGTGCGCTCCTTGGTTGTTTCTTCAAGCATGATCTTTTCCTTGGCTGTGTGCTCTTCAATGTCCTCAGCATCCCATGGGTACTTGATCCAGACATTGCCCAAGTCCAAGCCGGCGAAGTATCGCTTGATCTCTACAGGGAACTCGACATCCTTGTCCTTCTGCTTGTTATGGAGGACCAGAACCGCGATTTCCTCAGGTTTGAACTTCAAAAGCTCTCCTACGCAGTATGCCAGTGTGGCGCGTGTGTCGTCAACTTCGTCAATGAGTAGTACCTTTTTACCAATCAGCTGTGACTGTACCTCGTCGATCCATTGGATCTTGGTAGGGTGGTCCTTGTGTTTGTTATCAAGGCCGTAGTAGGAGATTCCCACTGCATATATAGGGCGATTGATAAAGGTCTTCATGATCCTGGCGGGTATGAACCCCCCACTTCCGATTGCGACGATCACATCGGGATCAAAGCCGGTTTCTATAAGCTGTTCGCTTAAGTTTTTCACCAACTTGTGAACCGAATTGTAACTTACGTAGAATTTCTTACTTTCCATTTCTGTGCGCTCCTTGGCGTTTAGGCTTGTGGATACATCTCTGCTATATAGGGGAGGGTCCTATACTGTTCGTTATAGTCGAGCCCGTAGCCAACGACCCAGACATCGGGGATAGTGAATCCCAGATAGTCAATGGTGATGGGAACGCAGTGTCGCTCTGGCTTGTCCAGAAGCACTGCGGTCTTCACCGAGGCGGGGTTACGGGTCTTGAAACTGCGGATAAGGTAGTCGAGGGTGTTGCCGCTGTCCAGGATGTCCTCAATGATGAGCACATGCCTGTTGTTCATATTCTCTCGGGTATCCATCAGGAGGCGGACGTTGCCGCTTTGGTCCCCTTGGTAAGAGGAAAGGGCTATGAAGTCCACCACATGCTTGACCGAAAGCTTGCGTGCGAGGTCTGCGGCGAAGATAAAGGAGCCTTTGAGGACCCCGACCAACAAGAGAGTCCCTTCTTTGTCAGCGTAATCTGAACTGATTTTCCTTGCAAGTTCGTCCACTCTGCGGTCGATCGTATCTGCATCAATAAGAACACGTGAAAGATCCTCTGTCAAAGCAGGGATCGCGAGGGAATCATGCATTGGGCCTCCTCAACGAAACAGGTCTCCCTGTTTGTACCATGTCTGTATATGGTAAGGAATACTCGAAAAAGAGGGGAGTGTCAATGTTGGATAGGGGTAGGAGGGGGGTAGGGAATAGAGATTATTCTATGCCCACTTGACCGGGGTATGGGCAGAAGTTACACTGAGAGTGCCATGAGGAGGCCAGCCATGTATGTTGAAGTAACAGCAGACATTCTAGAGATGAATCCCTTTACTGCTATTGGTAAGGATGGGTTCCTCATCACT
>CAXYZP010000138.1:0-4897 GCA_964293175.1 uncultured Sphaerochaeta sp. | reverse complement strand
AGGACCTTCGAGTTGCACATACTATGCAAAACCTCTGAAAATGGAATACCCGATGACAGATAGTGTCATCGGGCTTCTTTTTTCTGCTATTCCTTGTACCAAGAGAGACTGGAATCCTCTCTGGGTCCATCCCCCATACGGTTATTTCGTATGTTTGTTATAGAGTCTCTCTTCGAGCTTCCCATCAACAAGATCGGTATAGCGCACATAGAGTGCTATACGGTTATCCTTGTTGAGTGCTTTCCATATCTTCTGAGAGAAAAGTTCGATATCCTCACCTATAGTCACCTCTCTGGGGCTTCCTGTAAAGGAAGGCAGAGGAGTTCCATCCTCTTTGTAGGTATGGATAAGCTGCCCCCCACCCTTTGTGGGATCACTATACTTGAAGAACTTTCTTCTACACCCCGCCTGCCCTTTCTTGACAATGGAAAGTTCATACGTAAAGGGTTCTTTCAAAGATATAAGGGCGCTGATGCGCGGTGTATAGTGCGGCTCATCAGGTTCATAGCTACAGCTACCCAGTGCCTCTTCGAACGTCTTCCCATCCTTGAGGTAGGAAAGAATGATATCGCCTTGGTCCCCATTACTCAGTATAAGCTGGTCGGCAAACTTCTGTAGGGCGGTATAGTGGATGAGAGAAGGATTCTTGACCTGTTTAGCGTCAAAAGCCTCTGCTTTGAGGTTCTCCTTGTCGAGAGACAAGACACGGTTCTGGCTATTCTCGCTGCGTCCCATAATGAAATATGCAGATACTGCCCTCCCTTGTGGAGAAAGCCCCACAATGATCCCACGACCGGGATAGGTGTTCTCTTTCAGCAGCTCTTCAATTTCCATACTAATCCTCCAAAATATATATTATTCTCGTTGTTTCAATACCTTCATCGTCAGGCGTACCGCATCTTCTATACAGAGATCACAACTGCGCAGTACCACCCCTGTCTCCAAGCCCCGCAGGTCCTTGCAGACAAGACTCTTGTTCTGCAGAAGAAACTCCGAGACGATAGAATCGACCGAGGCATAGGTTGCGGCCTTGGTACCCGAGGCTACATCGCCCTTGCTCGAAAGGAGAGAAGCGATGGCAACAGAGCCGCTTACAGCGCCGCAGGTAGCTTCCTTACCACCCATGCCTCCCCCAAATCCTTCGAGGATTGCAAAGAGGGTCTTCTCATCTATATCGACCATATCCAGGAAAGCACAGGCAACAGCCTGCGCACAGTTATAGCCATCTTTATTCAAGGCTCTTGCCTTCTCTATATAATCATGCTCGGTATGCATACGTTTTTCCTACCTATTATGCTTCTCTACCTGTTTTCTGCAGGTAGTAGTGATAATCACCTTCAAAGACCTGCATCTGCCCATGATCGATCTCAAAAACCCTATTTGCAAGATGCCTAAGGAAGTAGCGATCATGACTTACTATGATGATAGTCCCTTCAAAACGGGTCAGTGCATCAAGGAGCACCTCCCGGCTTTGGATATCCAAATGGTTGGTCGGCTCGTCCAATATGAGGAAGTTTACAGGAAGTGCGAGCATGCATGCAAGCATGACACGGCTTTTCTCCCCACCACTGAGCACTCCGACCTTCTTATCGGCATCGGATCCGGAGAACTGAAAGGAACCCAAAAGGTTCTTTATGCTCCCTATCGAAGCCAGAGGCGTCCGCTCAGAAACCTCCTCAAAGATGGTTCTGTCAGGATCGAGCACATCGGATGAGTATTGGCTGAAGTAGCCAAGGTTCACACTCGCTCCCAGGGTGACCTCTCCGCTGGTGGCATCGGTAATGCCTGCTATGACTTTCAGCAGGGTGGACTTACCAGCCCCGTTTATCCCCGTAAGGGCGATACGGTTTCCTCTTATCACAGCTCCAGTAAGGCCACTGAAGACAGGATGGTCTTCACCATTGGCTTTTTTCCAGACTTTTGCAAGGTCCTTCATCACCACTACCTGGTCGCCGCTTCTCGGGCTGGGAGAAAACTCCACCTGCATAACCTTGGCCTCAGCAGGAATGGTGATGCGCTCGATCTTCTCCAGGGCCTTTATCCTGGACTGAACAAGGGAAGCATGGGAAGCACGGGCAGCAAAACGGGCTATGAACTCTTCATCCTTGGCAAAACGCGCCTGCTGGCGGTTAAAGGTTGCAAGCAGCTGCTCGCGCCTAATCTCCCGTTCCCGAAGATAGAAGTCATAATCCCCGCTATAGGTGGTCACACTGCCGTTTGCCACCTCTATGGTTCGCTTGCACAGGCGGGTCATGAACTCTCGGTCATGGCTTGTCATGACCAAATCACCCTTGAAGCTGTTTAACCAAGCCTCCAACCAGACGATGGACTCGACATCGAGGTGGTTGGTGGGTTCGTCCATCAACAGCACATCAGGATTGAGAACCAAGATCTGGGCAAGGGCTATGCGCATCTTCCAACCACCGGAGAAGTTCTCCACCGGTTCGTGATACCGATCAGGTCCTATGCCTAGGCCTGTGAGCACCTGTTCGGCACGGTTAGAAAGGTCATACCCGTCACGGGCGATGAACTCAGTCTGCAGTTCCCCATACCGATCCATTTCAGAATCACTGAGGCCCTCGGCCATCCTATGCTCCAAAGAGGTAAGCTCTTCTCCTATATCGTAGACAGAACCAGCTCCCCTAAGCACTTCCTCCAGAGCTGAATTTCCACTCATATCCCCCACTGTCTGGGAAAAATATCCAATGACGGTATCGCCTTCGATGATGACCGTTCCATCATCGGGCTTCTCCTGCCCTGCTATAACCTTCAGCAGGGTGGACTTACCGGCCCCGTTGGGACCGACAAGACCTATTCTGTCTTGAGGCCGTATGAGCATATCCGCTTTATCTAAAAGCACTCGTTGCCCGTAGGCAACGCTAATTCCTGTTAATTTGACCACAAAGACTCCTAAGTGAGCAAGTTTACCAGAATAGGCATAGTTTGTCATGACCGTTTCCCTCTCTAGAGAAAAAGCCTATACTCAAGAGAAGAGGTCAATATGGAAGGAAATTCACGCAAAAATATACAAGCAGGCTTGAAGGTGGCAGTCATCCTCAAGGAAGATCAGAGAAGTGGAAAACTTACCGAAGGTGTGGTGCAGGACATCCTTACCAATTCCCCCAACCATCCCCATGGGATCAAGGTGCGCCTACAGTCGGGTCTGGTTGGCAGGGTTGCCAAGATTTACGAAAATACCCCGTAGATAGAGGTGCCGCAACGCTTGCATTTCCCATATTCCAGAGAGGGGTCAATCTTGGTATGTGCATCTATGAGAGAGGCATGGCAGGAGGGACAAAAGGTGGTGCGTTCGGTTTCGCTGTTACCGCTGTAGACAAAGGGAATCCCTGACTGTTCGGCCAGGGCCACCATCTTTGCCAGATACGCTTCACCGGTGGCCTTGAGATGGGCCATCTTGTAGCGGGGAAAGAACCTGCTCAGATGCCATACCTGCACGCCCCGCTCATACAACAGCTTACCCAGAGTCTCGACGTCCTCTTTTGAGTGCATGGATTCGATGAGCATACTCGTAACTTCCAGATGGGCCCCTGATTTTGCAATGGCCGCTATGGCATCGAGGACCACCTGCTGGTTTCCCTTACAAACTTCCTTATAAAAGGCCTCGTCGCCCTTGATATCAATATTGAATGCGTCGATGATCGGCAACAGGCGCGCCAAAGCCTCCTTAGAAAAAGAACCGTTGGTGACCATGATATTCTGCATCCCGGCTTTCTTAGCCAGGGTTGCCACATCTACCATGTAGTCCTGCCATACCAGAGGCTCACTGTAGGTATAGCTTATGGAGTGACATCCTTTCTCCCTTGCCATGGCTACTACCCTGCTTGGCTCCACTCTTTCACTGGCAAGTGAAAGGGTTGGTTCCCCTTGGCTAAGCAGGTAATTCTGGCAGAATTCACAAGCAATATTACAGCCAAACAGAGCAAAAGAGAAGGTCTTGCTGCCCGGGTAGTAATGATAGAGAGGCTTCTTCTCGATAGGATCGACGCCCATGGCCTCGATCTGGCCATAGGTGGTGGTTACCAGTTTCCCCTGCACATGCTTACGCACCGAGCACACCCCACTCTGCCCTTCGGCAAGGTTGCAGTGCCTCCAGCAAAAGTCACAGACCAAAGATTGACCACTCATGCTTCCTCCTCAGAGAAAACCTCAGCTTGGAATACCTCCAACTCACAGGTAGTGTCTTTCCAAGCAGAGGGTGAAAGACCGGCCTTCATACAGAGGTGTTCGAGCATTGTCTCGATATCCCACCCCTGTTCTACGGCTACCTGGGGAAGGAACACCGCACGGTTATACCCTTTGCTCAGGATGACACCATCAATGCCGATGCGAATCTTATCAGAAGATGCTATCCGCTCAGCTTTGGTAAGCACTGAAATTTCAATGACCAGACTCTCAAGCTCATCAAGAGACACTGCGGGGAATCGACGGTCATGGAAAGCGGTTTCCCGAGCAAGGCTCCCAACGCTTTCGGCAAGGGGAGAGAGACCAAAGAGGTTTCCGATACAACCACGAAGAGCGTAGGAGTTTTCACCATCACGCTTTTTCAAGGTCACAAACACACCCCGCTTCTCTTTATAGATAGGGGACGCACTCTTTTTGATGCTGTCGAACACTTCAGTTGCAACAAGACCCAAAGAGCTTTCTATAGACTCCCTTGCAAGGGCCAACAACATATTCCGTTCTCTCGTATGCATGGTTAACTCCAAAGAATGGTACAGTAGGCGACAAACGCTTCATCATTCGAAGGGGCAATATCGTACGAGCTATAGTAGGAGGCGATGGTTCCCTTCAGACCCAAACGCTTGGCTATTTCACTTACGATAACTGAAGGGGCAATGCCACAGACAGTCAGTTTTTTCTCTGCATGCATGGCCAG
>CAXYZP010000137.1:0-4912 GCA_964293175.1 uncultured Sphaerochaeta sp. | reverse complement strand
ATAATATATAGTGTTTTGCGCAAATAGAGTGTATACTCATGGTATGATTCAAATTGGACTGAAACTTCGTTTCCAAGATGGCTATGATATGGCGGTTGCCAACGGTGTGGTGCGTTATGCAAAAAAGAAGAGCGGATGGCAGCTGAGAGGCCAGGGCCCCTGGTTCTTCCCCTTGGATAGCGACTCCCTCTCTAACTGTGATGCCCTCATCGCTCGAATAGAAAATGATGATGAGGCCCTTGGGTGTGCCTCTCTGGGTATCCCTGTTGTCGATATTGCAGGAGCCTCTTCGCTGAAACTGTTCAGCCAGGTACGTAACGATGATTATGAGACAGGGGTGCGGGCCGGTAGGTACCTGCACGCTTTGGGGAATCGTCACTACGCTTGGTGTGGGGTGGATGGAGTGCACTGGTCTCGTGAGCGCCTTGTAGGCTATGCCTCTGCGGTGGGGAAAAGCTCTGAGCAGATATTGCGATTTTCCCGACCCCTGCCATGGTGGCGCCAAATCTACGAAGAGTCCCCCCAGCTGGAGAATTGGCTCCTCTCCCTGCCCAAGCCCATCTCGCTTTTTTGTAGCAACGACCTCTCCGCCATGAAGGTGGAGCTGGCTGCCCAGAGGCTTGGAATCCTTATTCCTATGGAGCTTACGGTCCTCGGTGTCGATAATGAGACCCTGCTGTGCGAATTGGCAACTCCCTCGATATCAAGTATTCAGACCAACTGTGAGTTGATAGGCTATCATGCTGCGGCAATGATAGACGCCTTGCTTGAGAGCAAGACGCAGACTATACGTATCCAACGCATTGCCTCCGGAGAGGTGACCGAACGTGAAAGCACATCTCTCATCAACGAAAAAGATCCTGTTGTGGCACAGGCGTTGCAAACTATACGCTCAGAGGCAAGCCAAGGTATCAGTGTAGGAGATGTGGTGGAAAGATCTGAGGTAAGCAGGAGAAACCTGGAGATGCGCTTCAAGGGCGCAAGGGGAAGGACCCTTTGGGAAGAGATCTGTGACCAGCGCCTTCTATTGGCAACGCTAGCGCTACGCAACAGCAGGAGCACCATAGCCGACATAGCCAAAGAGTGTGGATTTGGCTCGGTACACCGGTTCTACACCCTGTTTAAACGCAAGTATGGGACAACACCCAACCTATGGCGCACACAAAATCAGGTAAGGGGTGAATGAGCCTTGAGAACTTCTTTGATAACATACAAGGATAGTTTTTGAAAAAATGTCCAGTTTTGAGGTGTTATGTATGGTCTGTGCGTATAAGTATATGTTGTGAAACTACTAAGTGAATTGCGTACCATACTGATCAGTACTGTATATACTCACTTTGTTCCATTTGAGAGTAAGCAAAATATGCTCCTATCACAAATACATAGGGCTAGTCTCCCCATTGGTAGAGAAGTTGGAGCAAAAAAATGCTATGATATGATACAAGAATGAACGGGAATGACATTCCTGCTGAGTTAGTGAATGTTTGCAAAGAAATACTCGGCTCCTGTTCTCTGTACCATTACTAAGACAAAGGAAATACTATGGAACTAATGCTTGATACTGCAAACCTTGAAGAGATTAAGAGAGGCCTCGCCACCTATCCCATAAGCGGAGTCACTACCAACCCCTCCATCATCAAAGAGGAGAGGGACGAGGATTTCTTTGGCCATTTACAGAGTATTCGTACCCTTATCGGCCATGAAAGAAGCCTGCATGTGCAGGTTGTCGCAGATTCTTGCCCCTCCATCATTGCCGAGGCTGAGAAGATCCTCTCTGTCCTCGGGAAAGAGACCTTCATCAAGATTCCCGTAACCGAAGAGGGGCTGCAAGCTATACGTATCCTTTCTGAGCGGGGAGTAAGTGTGACTGCAACTGCAGTCTACACCACCATCCAGGGGATTCTGGCTATGCTCAGCGGAGCCCGATACATAGCTGTCTACTATAACAGGATGCTGAACATCGATATCGATGCACCCAAGGTCATCAAGGAATTGAGCAGCCTGCTCTGGGCAAACACAGGTAACTGCCAAGTTCTTGCGGCCAGCTTCAAGAATGTCAGTGAGATAACCACAGCATATGCCCAAGGGGCAAGCTGCTGTACTGTAGCTCCCGCTTTGTTATCAACAGGATTGCATATGCCCTCCATTGCCAAGGCGGTAGATGACTTCCATGCAAGTTGGCGACAGGTCTACGGCGACAAGACCATATTGGATCTGTAGAGATGGATCTGAAACCCTATATTCACAACACCCTCTCCCTATCACAGGATGATGAAGGGTATTACCATCTCAACCGGTTTACGGATACACAGCGCCAGAGCATAGGCAACCATGCCCTCTATCGCTCCATGAGCAAGACATCCAGCGGATGTTCGTTGAGATTCCTCACCCGGGGGAGCTCCCTCTCTTTCCGATGCAAGCGGTTTAATCAGTCCCTGCTACGAAAAGACGGGGACATTGAGTTTGATTTTCCCAAGCTTTACGGACGAAAAATGGAAATGCGTGACTTTTTTGATCTCGTTATTGATGGTACTTTGGTGGAATCGATTCCCCTTCGGACTGGGGAGGTCACCATCAGGTGGGAGAATCAAGGTAAGAGGCTTGTCGAGGTAGAGCTGTTCTTTCCTCTGACCCACCAGGTGGGGATAAAGGACTTTGCGTGTGATGAGCCTATAAAGGCTCTAGAGCGCCCTCACTCCTCTATCTTGGTACTGGGCGACTCCATTGTGCAGGGAGTGGGATCTGAGAGCCCCTCTGTTGCTCTGAGTCCTCGCCTGGCTTCCTTGTCAGGGTTGGAAGTCCTCAACCAAGGTCTTATGGGATCGCTTTTCAATCCTGATGTTGTGAAGGATTTGCACCCATCGCTTCCTATCTCTAAGGTTATCGTGGGCTATGGGACCAATGACTGGGTGCTCAGACCCTCTCTCGTTGAATTGGAAGAGGTTGTTGAGGCATTGCTGACTAAACTTTTTGAGCTCTATCCCACCACAGAGATTCTCTTGCTCTCTCCGCTTTGGCGCTCCGATTGGGAGCTGTCGCGTACAATGGGCAGTTTCTCTCAGATGAGTGGGGCTATAAAAAAGGTATCCAAGCTTTTCCCCCTGGTTACCTTTATTGATTGCCTCTCCTGCATCGATCATACAGAAGAGGTTTTTGCCGATGGGTTTCTCCATCCGAACAAGAAAGGGTTCAGCCTCTATGCCCGAGCTCTCGAGCCCTACTTGATGTAGGTCTCTTCCAGAGTCCTGATAGCTCGCTCCATTCTTTCCAAAGCGGCGGCAATACGCTCTTTTCTGGTTCCATAGTTGAACCTGACAAAACCCCTGTAGGCATCCCCGCCGAACCAGGTCCCATCATTGAGGGCTACCTCTGCGCGCAGTCCGAAGAAACGGGAGAGCAGCCCTCCGTTGGGGCTTTTCGTTTCGTCATACAGATCAGGATTAGCTAGGGCATCCCTCTCCACTAGGGGGACGATGGCAGAGCAATCAATGAATGCAATGAACGATGCTTCCGGTTTGATGAAGGCTAGAGAGGGGAGCCTTTCTTTGAAAAATGATTCCATGAATGCGATATTCTTCTGCAGATAGATCAAGAGCTCCTTCAGCCAAGGCCCTCCTTTCTCATAGGCTCTGAGGGCTATGGTCGTTGAGAAGAAGGAGTTGCCATTAAGGAAGAGCTGATCAAGTCTTCGCTTGAAAGCAAGTCTGAGCTTGTCGTCGCTGAAGATGGCGACTGAGAAGTGTTCCCCTGCAATATTGAAGGTCTTTGAAGGAGCCATGCAGGTAACTGCAGTGCACCCGAGCTCTGTTGCTATGGGAAGCAGGGCATGGTGTGCCTTGAAGCTGAGGTCCGAATGGATCTCATCACTTATGATACTCACTTGGTGTCTCTTGGCGATGGTGGCCACTTTTTTGAGCTCCTCTTCGCTGAATACCAGACCACTGGGATTATGCGGAGAGCAGAAGATAAGAAGCTTCGCCTGCTTGCAAAGTTCCTCAAACGCCTCCCAATCGAGGGAGAACGCATGGTTTTTCTCATCATACAGCAAAGGCCATGCAATGAGATTCCGCCCAAGGTTACGCACTATTTTGACAAAGGGCTGGTAAGCAGGAAGAGGGACGATGACGCCTTCCCCTTCTTTTGTGAGCATCTCTGTAAGCAAGGCTATGCTTGTGAGCATACCCGGGCAGATGACCACGTCCTTACGGGCAATCTTCCAGTTGTGACGTTTCTCTACCCATGAGCAGAAAAGCTGTTCCTTATCCTCGACATAGGGATAGCCGTAGACTCCGCTCTTAGCAGTTTTTATAGCGGTCTCCATCACTTCTGGGGGGGCGAGAAAATCCATGTCTGCAACCCAGAAAGGCTCTGCCTTCTCGGTTGCAGCAATGCCCTGTATTGCTTGTGGGTTCCATTTGACCGAGAGGGTCCCTTTGCGATTCACTTCTTGAGAAAAATAGTCTTGCTGCATTATTTCCTGTACTCCAGTGTGTAGCGAGAACGCTTGTTCCTATAGCGCCCTTCATGTGCTTTTGTTGTCAATTGTATGGCATCGACAGGACAGCGATGATAACAGCCAAGACACCTTTCGCAGTTGTCCCCGAATACTGGCTTGCCCTCTATCATGGTGATGTTTGCCGATGGGCACATTCTGTAGCAGATGCCACAGGAAGTGCATGCATCGGTTACGGTAAACTTTCGGGCAAACAACTTGCTGGAGCTATGGATACTTCCCATGACATAGTTCAAAACGATACGGCTGAACGGCCGTTTTCCAGCGAGCTTGATAGTCTCGGCCTTGATATCCTCGACTATGAGACGGATGCGTTCATCAGCTTGGGCATAGAGAGTGTTTTGCTTCTCCTCTGTCGGGGCAGCGAGCAGGGGAACATACCCGTCGGGCATCACAATA
>CAXYZP010000136.1:0-4927 GCA_964293175.1 uncultured Sphaerochaeta sp. | reverse complement strand
GATAATATGCCTGAAACCTTTTTCGCTGGCACCTTGAAAAATGAGGTCATTACAACTGTGGTTGAGGAAGCTGATCTGTATATCCACTTCCCTTGCTAGGTTTGACACTCCCCTACAGGTCTCCTTGATAGTCTGACTCATCATAGGAAAAAGCTTCCAGTTGTTCCCACCGAGAATGATCTGGTTGGGATTCATAATATCACAAAGCTCGGCCAACAGGACCCCGATCTTTTCAGCAGCAAGATGAATTCTCTCTTGTACTTCCTTGTTGTCTTGCGCCTCAGTGAGCAGATGTTCACAATACGCTTGGGAACCCAAAGAGCGCAACAAGGGGGCATCGCCTAGGTCCTTGGCAATGGAGGCAAGGGGTGCAACTGTACGCAAACAGCCTATTTGGCCGCACTTGTCACAGACTGTGTCCACTCCAGTGATCTGAAGATGTCCAAGTTCCCCTGCAAAACCGTTAGCCCCTCGGTAGAGCTTGCCATCAATGATGATGCCAAGGCCCACTCCTTGGGTGAAGAAGACAAACAACAGGTGTTTGTTCCTGGAGTTGAAAGGATCATGCTGGGAGTATGCGACTAGATTAGCATCATTTTCAATAAGAATTGGAATGGAAGGAAAATACTCTCTCAGATGCATTGAGAGGTTAACCCTCTCAAGAATTGGGTTCGATGATTGCAAAATCATCTTGTTCTGCTGATTGTAGACAGCAGAGACACAGACCAACAGGCAAACGATCTTTCCCTGAACCCCTTCCTTAAGATGGGCATACCCCTCGTTAATTGTCCGCAAAAGAGTTTCCAGGGTTCTTTCCTTAGGAAAATCCACCCTGTAATTTTTAACGACTTCCTTGGAAAGGTTGACCAGGCCTATAGTGAGAAACTCTGTGTGATGCAGGTCGACCACCAAAAAATACGCATAATTTGGGGAGAAAGAATATATTGCCGCATTTCTACCCCCCGTTGAAATGCTTTTTTCCTTATCGCTTATAAGCCCCTGTTCCAGTAGCTGGTTGCAAATGGACGAGACTGAGGCAAAGGTGAGACTGGTTTCTTGCGCCAATGCTCTTTTTGTCATGGACCCGCGGTCACGAAGTGTCAAATAGACTTTGAGCATATTTGAAGAACGGACATCACTGGTCGTGACAACGGATTTACGCATGGTTAGATTTCCTTATAGTTTCGCCTAGCATACCCAAAATAGCTCCCAGCTACAAGTTGCCAACTTACTCAATGCCCATGAGAGTCTTGGCATTCCTCCCGAGGATAAGGGCCATCTCGTTGTCATCAAGATTCATAAAGCGCATGATCCTCTGCTGCTCATCCAAATATGCTGAGGCAAAGCCCCTGGGAAACCATGATGAATCTGTAGCGAAGAGAAGTCTGGTAGGCCCTACAGTCTCCAAAAACTTCCGTATGACATCCTCCAGGGTAAGCTGATAGGGCATCCATCTGATCCACTGGTTGCTTCCGGACGTATCCACATAGACGTTAGGCCGAGTCCAGCAAAGCTGCAAGAGGTCTCCCATGTGGGTACACCCAAAATGAGGGACTATAAAATTCAGATTGGGAAAATCCAAGGTTATTTTTGAGAGCATGAGGGGGCTGATGTTTGTAGCGGTGGCCTTCCCTCCCGCTGCACCTAATAATCCAAAATGAGGAAGAACCGGAAGGTTGTACGCGTTACACACCTCCCAAAGGGGGTAGTACTTCTTGTCATCAAGGGGCGTATCTATCTCCGGGGCAAGCAACTTGTACCCCTTCATGCCGAGGTCCCTGAAGGCCACCTCAAGCTGCTCTGCAGCCTTGGGGCTGTCAGGATGGTGATGGGCAAACCCAATGAAACGATCCGGATACATCTCAACTATCTTGGAGAGACGCTCGTTGCCACCCCCCGATACGAATACCATCTGCTCAACACCCTTTGCATCGAGATCGGCCTTATAGAGGTCTGCCATCTCACGATCGGAGAGAGCTGGTTCCGGCTTGGGGAAATTGAAGGCTTTTCTCCAAACCTCACCGTAATCACGTACGCTTGAACTGTCGAACTGCACCTTGTCCATTTTGGGATAGTCGGGAAACCACTCCCCTTGTACGGGAAAGTGACAATGTGAATCTACTATAGGTATGTTTTGAATCATCTGGTACTCCTTATTATTCCTTGACACCGGTCAGGGCGATGCCCTGGACGATCTGTTTTTGGAAAATCAAAAATATGACGAAAACGGGAAGCGTTGCTACCGAAGCTCCGGTCATTACCATTTCCCACTGCGTCTGGAACTCCCCGTTGAAAAAGGAGAGCCCGATCGGAAGCGTGTATCGGTTGACCTGGTTGACAACGATCAAAGGCCAGAGGAACGCATTCCAGTTGCCTATGAATGAGAATATTGCAAGGGCGGAGAGAGCTGGGCGGACCAGAGGCATGGCGATCTTCCACCAGATCTGGAACTCTGAAAGCCCGTCGATGCGTCCTGCATCCAAGAGGTCATCAGGGACCCCTTCAAAAAACTGTTTCATGAGAAAGGTTCCGAACCCACTCATGAGTCCTGGGAATAGGATACCCCAGTACGTATCTATCCAATTAAGCTTGTTTGACATGATGAACCAGGGGATGACCAGCATCTCCGTAGGAATCATCAGAGTGGATAGGATCAAGAGGAAAATTGCCTTTTTGCCCCAGAACTTGTATTTGCTGAGAGTAAAGCCTACCAGCGAATCGAAAAACAAAACTGAGAAGGTTACGATCGCCCCGACCAACAGGGAGTTGAAGAACCACCAGGGGAAGTTACCGCTAGTAAACAGCTTCACATAATTCTTAAAGGTGGGGTTTTTGGGAAACAATGAGAGGTTATAGACATCGGCCCCCTGTTTCATGGAAGTCGCCAACATCCAGAAAAAAGGAAACAGCATAATGATGCCACAAGCGAAAAGAAGCACATAGCGAATACCTTGGGTTACTTTATTTCTATTTGTCATTTCTGGTCACCACCAATTGCAAAACTGTCACAACAAGAATTATCAAAAAGAGCACCACCGTCATAGCTGCGGCATAGCCCATCTTGAAACTTCCGAAGGCACTTTGATATATATAAAGGACCAGGGGTTTGGTTGAGTTGAGAGGTCCCCCTTCTCCCTGATAGGTCATATTCATTACCTGGGTGAAGATACGCAGGTATCTGATCATCCCGGTTACCGAGAGAAAAACAATTGTCGGTTTAAGCAGAGGGAAGGTTATCGAAACGAGCATCTGTCTGTCATTTGCCCCGTCGATGGTTGCCGCCTCATAGTACTGGGGCGAGATAGCCTTCAGCCCTGCAAGGAAAATTATCATCTGGAAACCAAGATCGGCCCAGACGGTCGTTCCTATGATTGAAGGAAGGGCTTGGGTCTTGCTCAAGAGAAACCCCTGGGTTGGAAGTCCCAGACTGGAAAGCAGGTTGTTGAATGCTCCGATGGGAACGGGCTGGTAGAGCCAACGCCAGACCCAGGCAACGGCTACCATGCTTGTGATATAGGGAATGAAGTACATCGCCTTGAAGATGCCGTCTCCAAAGGAAATCTTATTGATCTGATAGGCTAGGATAAATCCAAGCAGCATGCTGATGGGAAGCCCAAAAATGACATACTGAAAGGTATTTTTCAGGGTGATCCAGAACATGGGATCCTTGAGAAGCGCCTTATAGTTGGAAGCCCCTACGAAATTCAAATCCTTTGATACGATGTTCCAGTCGGTAACAGAGAGAACAAATGCATACAGGGTGGGATAGAACCTAATCGTCGCATAAAATAGTATGGGAACTATCAGAAAAACATACGCCCATATCCGCTTGTTTTTTTCTACTGAATTCCTGGAATATGTTTTGGACATACGTCTTGCTCCTCTTTTCTAGTGGTACGAGAGATTGTAGCACCTGTTTCAACAACAGGCGCTACAATAGTGATTTATTTGTTCTTGTAATATGCGTCTAGAACAGCCTGCTCTTCTTTGGCAGCCTTATCAACAGCATATTTAGGGGTCTTGCCATTGAGAACCACTTCGTCATAGGCATTGATCCAGACCAATCGCTGAGCTGACTCATCGATGAACTTTGTTGCTTCTGCATACTCAAGTCCACGGATGAACGGACCATACTTGGGATCGTCTGCAAACTTAGGATCGAGGGCAAGGGCCTTCTTGGCAGGAAGCTCGCCGATCGCCGTGAGCCACATTCCCATAACTTCATCACTGGTGAGGAATTCGAGGAACTTGACAGAAGCTTCAAGCTTCTTACCTTCGGTGGTGCTGGTAATTCCATTTGCCCAGAAGGACGCAAAGTTTGACTTATTGCCATTCATGGAAGGAAGTTCAGCTACTCCATAGTGAAGGGTGTCTGCAAGCTTGTCAAAGTTACCAAGTCTGAAGGAACCGTCAATGGTGATACCCATCTTACCTGCACTAAAGGCTGTGACGTCATCGGTCATGTACTGGGGAACACCAACCTTATGGACAGTCTCCAGGTCGGTAAACCATTTCAGCGCATCATAGCCAGCCTGGTTATTATAGGTAACCTGGCGGTCATCAGAGCTGTAGGGAGATCCGGCAAACTGACGGATAAGCACTTCACGAAGCACATGGTGCATCTGACCACGAAGTTCGAGGGTGACACCTGCCTGCAGGTAGTTACCGTTCTTGTCGCGTTTGGTCAGCTTCTTGGCAAACTCAATGAGCTCATCCATAGTTTTTGGAGCTACTTCTGGATCGAGGCCGGCTTCTATGAAGAGGTCCTTGTTCCAGAACATCGCAAGAGAGCGGACAGCGGTTGGAAGTGCATAGTACTTACCATCGAATTTAGCTGCTCCCACCAGAGGGAAGAACTCGGACTCGACTTTTGCCGGTGCAAAGGTTGATTCTGGTAGAGGCTGCAGATACCCGCTATCGATGTACA
>CAXYZP010000135.1:0-4982 GCA_964293175.1 uncultured Sphaerochaeta sp. | reverse complement strand
CTTGTGGTCAGCTTGCAGTCCCCCTCAACAAGGCGATGGAGTATGACTTCCTTGATGATGAGGATGAGGATTAATCTTCACTACATCAGAACAATGAGTCCTTATGGGCAAGAAAACCTCCTGCAAAAGCGGGGGTTTTCTATTGCACGTATGCTAGGTCACCAATGAGGACACCTAAGGCCTATACCTTCTTCCAGAACGTCTTACACTCTTTCTTATCGTCAATGTTGAACTGTATGATCCTTCCAAGCAGGGCATAGTCGACAGCCTCCTCCCACTTGATGCGAAACAGGTTAATGGTCTGACTGTACCCAGCTTGTGTTATCTCCTCTGAGAAGAGCTTGATACCAGTCACATCGGGAGAAACGGCAAGATGGTCCTTAGCTATACTGAAGCCAATGATAAAGGTCCCATGGTCAGTGAACATCGGCTGGTTCCATGCGATTCTAGGCACAAGAGTAGAGAAAGTCTCATGGACCCAAGCGAAAACCTCTTCAGTTCGTTTTCTTCTCGCCTGATCTTCTATCGCTTCTAAAAAAGTTTCAAATACTTCCATAATCCCTCCTATGCATACCAATACAGGCCTACAAGAAAAGCATAGCGAATCACTCAGTGTTATTCTAGATTTTGCCTCTTACAAAACTGAACGGATGAGATAGAGCAAACAAAGCACAAGGGCAAGACCTCAGTCCTGCCCTTGTTCCATATATTCTTATGTTTTACTCTTTGGGTTCTTTGTATCCAACTGCTAAAACAGCCAACCCTACTCCAGAACCGCCCTAATCCTTCTCACCCCGGCAGAAGATGACTGTTCTTTTTTAATCTTAAAGTGACCCATGGTGGAAGTGTTCTCAACATGAGGACCACCACAGACCTCCTTGGAGTAATCTCCGATAGAGTAGACCTTCACCTGCTCGCCATACTTACTCTCAAAGAATGCAATGGCTCCAGCCTCCTTGGCCTCTTCAATAGTCATGCTCTCAACGGTGATAGCAAGATTGCGCTGTATCTGGGTATTAACCAGATCCTCAACCTGCTGAACCTCTTCTTTGGTCATGGGCGCAGGATGGGTAAAGTCAAAGCGAAGACGATCGACGGTGATATTGGAGCCTTTCTGCCCAACATGGTCGCCCAACACTGTGCGTAGCGCCTTATGCAGCATGTGGGTTGCAGTATGTAGAGCAGTGGTCTTGTCACTATGATCGGCCAAGCCACCCTTGAACTGGTGTTCTGCACCGCTTCGACTAACTTCCTGATGCTTCTCAAATGCTTTCTTGAATCCCTCATCATCAACAGTGAAGCCATGCTCTTTAGCCAGCTCACGGGTAAGCTCGATAGGGAAGCCGTAGGTATCATACAGCTTGAAGGCAGTCCTCCCGCTCAGTTGGCGGGAAGAACCCTTCATCAGATTAGGAAGCATCTTCTCAAACTCACGTTCCCCCTTGATCAGGGTCTCTGAGAATTTGGTCTCTTCAGCAGCAAGTTCCTTAATGATGAAAGCCTTGTTCTCTTCCAGTTCAGGATAGGGTTCGTCATACAAGCCAAACACTACTTCTGCAAGAGTGCCTAGGAACGAGCCCTCGATACCTAGCTTGTTCCCATGACGCACAGCTCGTCGGATAAGCCTCCTCAAGATGTATCCCTGTCCCATATTTGAAGGAGCCATACCCTTGGGGTCCCCAAGGATAAAAACACTGGTACGCACATGGTCGGCGAGGATGCGGATAGAGATATCCGTTTCCTCATCGTTACCATACACCTTCCCACTGAGCTTCTCGATTTCTCCAATGATGGGTTCAAAGACCTCAGTCTCATAGACTGACTTCTTTCCCTGGAGAATGGCTATGGTACGTTCGATACCCATTCCGGTATCAACGCACTTTCTATCCATCTCGGAATAGGTGCCATCGGCATGCTTCTTATAGCCCATGAACACATCGTTCCAAATTTCAAAATACTTGCCGCAATGACAGCCAGGACGACAATCAGGACCACAAGAGGGACGCCCGGTATCCATAAACATCTCACTGTCGGGTCCGCAGGGACCGGTCTCTCCAGCTGGTCCCCACCAGTTGTCTTCACGAGGGAGGTAGTAGATCCTATCAGTTGGGATACCGTGTTTCTTCCAAGCTGAGGCAGCAACCTCATCACGAGGAACATCATCATCACCTGCAAAAACAGTTACCGAAAGCAGGGAGTGGTCAATACCCAGCACACGGGTTAAAAATTCATAGCTGAAATCGATGGCATCCTCTTTGTAGTAGTCGCCAAGGGACCAGTTGCCCAACATCTCAAAAAATGTGAGATGGTGAGGGTCCCCTACAGCCTCAATGTCACCGGTACGGATACATTTCTGGTAGTTGGTCAGTCGTTTTCCAGAAGGATGGTCGGCACCCAGGATATAGGGTACCAGCGGATGCATTCCGGCTGTGGTAAACAGGACAGTCGGGTCATTTTCAGGGATTAGGGAAGCACCACTGATCTGTGTGTGGTCCTTTGATACAAAGAAATCAATATATTTCTGTCGTAGTTGGTTGGCTGTTAGTTGGTTTTTCATATGTGTTGATAGTAGTATCCCCAGCGAATGTATGTCAAGGCAGATTACAGTCCGAGGTCGAGTTGAACACTCTTTTGCACCACTTTTCCCACCTGTTCCCGTGTCTTTACGGCTTTCTCCAAAACTCGGGGTATATCACTAGCCTGCTTTACCACAAAAACTCTCGGACGATTGGCGAAATCTTTTGGCCAAAGGAAGCTATGGTTGTCCAGACTGCTTTGGTAGAAGAACAGATACTTCTTCTGCTCAAGGGCAAATGCAGCCTGTCTGACAGCCCCTCCCCCATCACGATCCTCAACAACTACAGAGCCAAGGGACAAGGCACTCATCAGACGGTTGCGCAAAAGAAAGAACCACTTCTGTGTTGGTGATGAAGGGGCAAACCTACTTACCAAGGCCCCTCGCTGGGCTATCGCCTCCTGAAGTTGTAGATGTTCGGCAGGATAGCAGGAGGTAACGGGTGTTCCCAAAACTGCAATGGTGGGAAAACCGTTATCCAAGGCTGTCTTGTGTGCCACCCCGTCAATGCCCAGGGCAAGCCCGCTTGCAACAACATAGGATTTCTTGCCAATTGCAAAAGCAGATTGAGCGGCACTCTTCTTTCCTTCCAAGGAAGGGCTTCTTGTTCCGATGACTGAAATGGAAGGCTGACTCAACAGTGAAGCATTACCCCGCACATAGAGAAAACGAGGGCAGTAGGCAAAATCATTTACCTGTTTGGGCCAGAGCGGATGGTCCCACCCCAGTACCTGCACAGAGTTATCCATAGCCTCAAAGGCAGGGAGACAGGCAAAATACGCTCTACTGAGAAGGCCCTCTTCAAGGCCTAAAAGCGAAGCATACTCCCTAAGATGAAGCACCAACGGCTCAGTAGTATCAAGGACGCCAAAAGCCTTTGCAAAGGCTTCTTGGGCCTTTGCTTCAGCGTTCTTGTGTACTCTGAGCAAAGCTTCGTAGTTCAAAGCCTGATGCCACGTCTTATCCATAGATCCTCCGTGCCAACTCTATCATGAGCCTAGCGTGTTCTGCAATCATGAAAACAAGTAGGAGCTGTCTCTTCTTCTTAGAAGGGACAGCTCCCATACACTACTATACGATACGAAAAACTACTCTGTCAGGGCCTCTGCGATACCCTTCATCTCATCGAAGTTCTCCCTCTTAGGATTCCAGTTGACCTTGACCTTAGGTCCGACAACCTCGAATCCAGCTTTAACCAGATGCTCTGCAAGCACTTCAGGACTTTCACCGCTCCACCCATAACAACCGAAGACTGCGGCTTTTTTCTTTTTGAGCTTCAGCTCAAAGAGGAAATGGAGCCAGCCGGCTACCGAGGAAAGAATGCTCTGGCCCACAGTAGGCGAACCAAGTGCGATAGCCTTCGAAATGAAGACCTGCGTCATGATGTCATTCTTGTCAGTCTGGGAGATGTTGAAGATCTTGACCCTGGTATCAGGGGCAAGGACCTGTATCTCACTTGCCAGTGCATGGGCAAGGGCCTTGGTGCCATCCCACATAGTGTCATAGACAATGGTGATCTGATCTTCCTGATAATTATCCGACCAGGCCATATACTTCTCTACGATCTGCATAGGGTTGTCACGCCAGATAGCGCCATGGCTCGGGGCAATAATATCGATGGGAAGGTTCAATGCAACGATTTCCTCAATCTTACGCTTCACCAAGGGTGAGAACGGAGCGAGGATATTTGCATAGTACTTCAAAGCCTCTTCCCAAAGCAGACACTGGTCAGTCTTATCATTGAAAAGCTCTTCAACTGCAAGGTGCTGGCCAAAGGCATCGTTGGAGAAAAGGATATTGTCCCCTGTCATGTAGGTTGCCATGCTGTCAGGCCAGTGAAGCATGCGCATCTCAACAAAGACCAGGCTCTTGCCATTGCCGATATCGACGCTGTCTCCTGTCTTGACCACCTTGAAATTCCATTCGGGGTGGTGATACTGACCGACAAGTGACTTAATTGCATTCGCTGTACAATAGATCGGGGTATTGGGAATCTTCTCCATCAGGTAAGGGAGAGCCCCGCTGTGGTCGACTTCTCCATGATTCATTACGATGAAGTCAATCTTTTTTAGGTCGATCTCACGCTCAAGATTGTCTCTGAACTCCTTTGCATGGGGCTGCCAAATAGTGTCGATCAGAACAGTCTTCTCTTCTTGGATAAGGTAGGCATTCTGGGAAGAGCCATGGTTGATCGAATAATCATCTCCGTGGAACGTCTCCAGCTCCCAGTCTATCTTACCAACCCAAGACACATTGTTTTTGACTAATCTCTTCATAGTTTCACTCCTTCT
Source organism: uncultured Sphaerochaeta sp. (assembly GCA_964293175.1). Classification (GTDB taxonomy): domain Bacteria; phylum Spirochaetota; class Spirochaetia; order Sphaerochaetales; family Sphaerochaetaceae; genus Sphaerochaeta. The sequence continues at coordinate 116 of CAXYZP010000135.1, read as the reverse complement.
TTGTATTTCGGAAAGAGAATCGAGTTCTCTTTAAATATGTGCAAAAATATATCTTCGACCAATGTTTTCATCAAAGCATAGGTGGAAACATAGGTCGGACATCCATCTTTAGGCGG
>CAXYZP010000134.1:0-4994 GCA_964293175.1 uncultured Sphaerochaeta sp. | reverse complement strand
AAAGTATGACTAATGCGATAGCGGTAAGTTTTTTCATGGTGTAATCTCCTAATGTGATATACGAGATAATGCATAGATATGCAACTAATGTCAATATATTTAGAATAAATATACATAAAAAAGGAAAAATATGATATTTAATGCATAAAAAAAGAGGAACCGAAGTCCCTCTTTTTTGCTTGAAGCTACCTTTACAGCAGATTCCACTTCTTTTTCAAAGCATCAAATGATCCGTCAGCCATGGCAATCTCCAGCCCCTTGTTGACCAAGGCGAGTAGTTTTGCATCATCTTTCCTGACTGCAATCGCGATATCTTCCTTAGTGAAAGCCTCACCTGCAATAGAGAGGCGGCTCTTATAGTTTTCATTGGCAAGTACGAATTCACTGGCAATGAGCGAATCACAGACAGCCGCATCCAGATTGCCGTTGATCATATCCTCAATAGCAAGGCCGATGTCATCATATGCTCTTTTTTCCACAGGATAGTTTTCCAGGGCGAAGTCTCCTGTTGTGCCGATCTGCACCCCGATCTTCTTGCCAGAGAGATCTTCGATACCTTTGACCTTGTCCTTATCCTTGGTGCGGATGATGACTACCTGTCCAGCTTCCAAAATAGTGGTGGAAAAGGTCATGACACCCTTTCTTTCTTCGGTAACGGTGACACCAGAGGCGACACCGTCATACGCTCCGTTTGCAAGGCCGGCGAAGATGGTATCCCAAGGGATGTTCTTTACGACCATGGAAACCCCAGCCTTTTCTCCGATGAGAGGCATGAGCTCGACTTCAAATCCGGTAAGCACACCATTTTCCACATACTCAAGGGGTGGCCAGGTTGCATCGGAGGCAAATACATAGGTTTTTGGTCCTTCTTCTTTTGCTCCACTAGAGAACAAGGGAATTGATAGGGCAAACACGAGGACCATGAGGATAATTGATATTTTTTTCATCGAGTAAACTCCTTAAACTAATAAGGAACATGATGCATACTTATGCAATAATAGTCAAGCATAAGCGAATAATTATGCATTAATGTCTACATCCCGATAATATACTGGGTGGTTGTGAGCCCTATGATCAGGCCCAAGAAGGTGCCTCCGAGAACCTGGCTGAAGGAGTGACCAAGCATTGTCTTGAGATTTTCCGGGTTGAATTGGCCTTCGCGGTGTATGTCGCTTAAAAGGCGGCTCCACTCGTTGATGACCTCTGCCTGCTTACCTGCAGCGCGTCTTATGCCCATGGCATCATGGATGACAATTGCTGCAAAGGTAATGGCTATGGCAAAATACACTGTGCCTACACCCTCTGTCAGGGCTATGCTGGTAGTCAAGGCGATTACCCCTGCAGTGTGGCTTGAAGGCATGCCTCCAGTGCTATGCATGAGGCGCCAGTCGAACTTTTTTTCGAAGATAGCATGGACGAAGGGTTTAAGCATCTGCGCAACAAAAAAAGAGAGTGCAGCTGCCATAAACGGCGCATTATTAAGAATGTCATTGTTCATAGTTCAAATGTATCCATTATCCGTCCTTTACGCAATAATGCTTCTTGCATTAAGGGCTCTAAACTTGCTATACATTGCCCTATACGGGAGACAGTTATGGAATTTACCAAGGAAAGAGTCGATTCGATACAATTTTGGGTGCTCAACGTTGCTTCCTTTGTTGCTCAACTCACCATTGCCATGGTCAATCTTGCTATGGTCTACCACCTTCGTGGATTTTTTCATCTCACAGCAGATAAGATCGGCATAGCCGCTTCCATCAGCACCAGCGCATATCTGTTGTTCTGTATATTTCTCGCTCCCTATACCATTCATTTCAAGCCGAGGAATCTGGTGGAGGTCTCCCTGTTGGGAATGGCCGTGTCTGTGGGATTCTTTGCCACAACGACAAACCTTGCCCTAGCCTATGTTTCTTTGGCCTTCTACGGGGCTTTCATGAGCCTGCTCTGGCCCCAGATCGAGGGGTGGTTTTCCCGAGGCAAGGAGGGAGCCCAACTCAGCCATGTCTCCAATGCCTTCAATTTTTCCTGGTCGAGTGGGGTGGGAGTCTCCTCTTTTGTAGCAGGAGTGCTCGTCGAGCGTTCGACCACACTGCCTTTCTTTGTCTCCATAGCCTTGTTCCTGCTGGTTTTCTTGCTTATCGCAACCAGCAGCGCCCTGGTCCCAGGGATCAAGGCGATGAAAAGTGAGAAAGAGGAGAACAGAGACACAGACAAGGTCGATGAGAGCACCCCTTTACGGTTCTACTGCTGGATCGGAGTGATAATCCTCTATACCGGTATGAGTGTCATCCTCACCATATTTCCCCTCTACGCCCAAGATGTGCTTCTTATCAGCGAAAGCTTTACAGGCTTGCTGTTGCTTTTTCGTGGGGTGGCTACCTGTGTCAGTTTTCTCTTGCTTGGCAAGTTTGGATTCTGGCACTTCAAGAAGCGATACATTTTCCTGGTACAGATACTTTTTGCCCTCTCCTGCCTTGTTCTTACAGGATTTTCCAGCATGGTAGCCTACGGGGTTTTCTTCCTGCTGTTCGGCATTCTTTTTGCGACAGCCTATGCCCAGAGCATGTTTCATGGCGCAAGCGGGAGCATACATCGATCACACCGGATGATAGTGCACGAGGTGCTGCTTACTGTAGGTACAATAGTCGGAGCTGTATTGGGAGGGTATCTCTATGAGACCTTCTCCTTCGCCATTGTGCTGCTTTCAATTGGTGTGGGGACCCTGGTGGTGGTCTTTTTTGAACTGAGTGCTGCCTTGGTCATCGCAAAAAGAGCTGTCGCAGCTTAAGAGGTTTCCATACCAGCCATCTATCGGATACAATACGAACAACAACGATAAGGAGCATATATGGGCAAGACACTTACCGAAAAAATACTTTCATCTCACCTGATGGAGGGATCCTTGGAAAAAGGAAGCCCCATCGGCATCCGTATTGACCAGAGCCTTACCCAGGATGCGACAGGGACCATGGCCTACCTCCAGTTTGAGGCAATGGGTCTGCCTAGGGTTAAAAATGAACTTGCAGTAAGTTACGTGGATCACAACACGATACAGGTAGGCTTTGAAAATGCCGATGACCACCGCTATCTGCAGAGCATAGCAGCGAGCAAGGGTGTGATCTATTCCCGTCCGGGAAATGGTATCTGTCACCAAGTGCATCTGGAGCGGTTCGGCAAGCCCGGAGCCACTCTTTTAGGCAGTGACAGTCACACCCCAACCGGTGGAGGACTCTGCATGATAGCCATCGGTAGCGGAGGCCTTGATGTCGCTGTAGCCATGGCAGGAGGGCCTTTTCACCTTATAGCCCCCAAAGTGGTGGAGATTCGCCTTACAGGCAAACTTCGCCCTTGGATTTCAGCCAAGGATGTTATCCTAGCAGTATTGGAACACTTCACCACCAAGGGGAATGTAAACTGCATATTTGAATATACCGGCGAAGGTGTTGCTTCTCTTGAGGTTCCCGAGCGTGCGACCATCTGTAACATGGGAGCGGAGGCAGGGGTGACCACATCCTTGTTCCCCTCTGATGAAAATACCCGCCGTTTTCTGGAAGGGCATAACAGAGGTGAGGATTATACACCTCTTGCCGCTGATGCAGGGGCAACGTATGACGATCTCTTTGAGATAGACCTCTCTAGCCTTGAAGCTAGGATCGCCCTACCGCACTCCCCGGACAATATAGTTCTGGTCAAGGACGTTGCAGGCAAGAGGGTGGACCAGGTGCTTATAGGCTCCTGCACGAACAGCAGTTATGTAGATATGAAGAAGGTCGCCGACCTGCTTGATGGAAAAGTGGTAAACCCTTCTGTTAGTCTGGGCATAGCCCCAGGAAGCCGTGAGGTCTTCATGATGCTTGCCAATGACGGTTCCCTTGCCAAACTCATCGCTAGTGGAGCCCGTATCCTAGAGAGTGCCTGTGGATTTTGCATCGGCAACCACCAGAGCCCCGGTTCTGATGGGGTGTCTCTGAGGACCAACAACCGCAACTTCGAGGGCCGCAGCGGCACCAAGAGCGGTCAGGTCTATCTGGTCAGTCCGGAAGTGGCGGCCCTTGGAGCTCTTACGGGCAAGATCACCGACCCTCTCGCCGATCACGGATTTTCCTATCCTAAGGTAACCGTCCCTACAAAGTTCCTGGTCGATGACTCGATGTTGATATTCCCTCCTGAAGATGGAAGTTCCGTGGAGATATTCCGTGGTCCTAACATCGGAGACCCTCCAAAGAATTCTCCCTTGGAGAAAGATATCAGGGGTGTGGTCACCATAAAGGTGGGGGACAAGACAACCACTGACCACATCATGCCTGCAGGAGCCCGTCTCAAGTACCGTTCCAACATTGTGGAGTATTCCAAGTATGTCTTTGAGCCGCTTGATCCGCTTTTTGCTGATCGTTGTCAGGCTAACCAGAAAGAGGGTAGGGCCAACTTTATTGTTGCCGGATATTCCTATGGCCAGGGCAGCAGTCGCGAACATGCGGCCATCTGCCCGATGTATCTGGGAGTGCAGGCGGTCATCGCCCTCTCCATAGAGCGCATCCACCAGAATAACCTCTGTAACTTTGGCATTATCCCCCTTACCTTTAAGCATGCGGATGATTATGCGAAGATAGATAAGGGCGATGAGCTTGTCCTGGAGGATATCCGTACACAGATAGGGAAGGGCGAGGTTATTCTGCTGAATAAGACCAAGGCTCTGTCCATCGTTTTGGATTGTGATATAACCGACGAGCAGCATGCGATGTTGCTTGCAGGTGGCCTGCTTAACGTGCTGAAGGAGAAAGTCTGGTGCAAGAAGAAGTAATAACCATACAAGGCAAGGACCTACAGGTTCCCTCCCATCCCATCATTCCTTATATTGAAGGTGATGGGGTAGGCTCTGAAATTACCGCTGTCATGAGAAGCGTCGTCGACGCTGCCGTAGAGAAAGCCTACAAGGGCGAGAGGGGCATCGCCTGGAAAGAGGTGCTTGCCGGGCAGAAGGCAAAGGACAAGAC